>NZ_CP073375.1:0-87045 GCF_018199955.1 Klebsiella sp. P1954
ATGCCTCATGTGGCGGCCAGGACGGCCAGCCGGGATCGGGATACTGGTCGTTACCAGAGCCACCGACCCGAGCAAACCCTTCTCTATCAGATCGTTGACGAGTATTACCCGGCATTCGCTGCGCTTATGGCAGAGCAGGGAAAGGAATTGCCGGGCTATGTGCAACGGGAATTTGAAGAATTTCTCCAATGCGGGCGGCTGGAGCATGGCTTTCTACGGGTTCGCTGCGAGTCTTGCCACGCCGAGCACCTGGTCGCTTTCAGCTGTAAGCGTCGCGGTTTCTGCCCGAGCTGTGGGGCGCGGCGGATGGCCGAAAGTGCCGCCTTGCTGGTTGATGAAGTACTGCCTGAACAACCCATGCGTCAGTGGGTGTTGAGCTTCCCGTTTCAGCTGCGTTTCCTGTTTGCCAGCCGGCCCGAGATCATGGGGTGGGTGCTGGGCATCGTTTACCGCGTCATTGCCACGCACCTGGTCAAGAAAGCGGGCCATACCCACCAAGTGGCCAAGACGGGCGCGGTCACCCTGATCCAGCGTTTTGGATCGGCGCTCAATCTGAATGTTCACTTCCACATGCTGTTTCTCGACGGTGTGTATGTCGAGCAATCCCACGGCTCAGCGCGTTTCCGCTGGGTCAAGGCGCCGACCAGCCCAGAGCTCACCCAGCTGACGCACACCATCGCCCACCGGGTGGGTCGCTATCTGGAACGGCAAGGCCTGCTGGAACGGGATGTCGAAAACAGCTATCTGGCCTCGGATGCGGTGGATGACGACCCGATGACACCCCTGCTGGGGCACTCGATCACTTACCGTATCGCTGTCGGTTCACAGGCGGGGCGAAAGGTGTTCACTTTGCAAACTCTGCCGACCAGTGGTGATCCGTTCGGTGACGGGATTGGCAAGGTAGCCGGGTCCAGCCTGCACGCCGGCGTGGCGGCCAGGGCCGATGAACGCAAGAAGCTCGAACGGCTGTGCCGGTACATCAGCCGCCCGGCGGTATCCGAGAAGCGGCTGTCGTTAACACGAGGCGGCAACGTGCGCTACCAGCTCAAGACGCCGTACCGGGACGGCACCACGCACGTCATTTTCGAACCATTGGATTTCATTGCAAGGCTGGCCGCCCTGGTACCGAAGCCCAGAGTCAACCTAACCCGCTTCCACGGGGTGTTCGCACCCAACAGTCGGCACCGGGCGTTGGTCACGCCGGCAAAACGGGGCAGGGGCAACAAGGTCAGGGTGGCTGATGAACCGGCAACACCAGCACAACGGCGAGCGTCGATGACATGGGCGCAACGGCTCAAGCGTGTTTTCAATATCGACATCGAGACCTGCAGCGGCTGCGGCGGCGCCATGAAAGTCATCGCCTGCATTGAAGACCCTATAGTGATCAAGCAGATCCTTGATCACCTGAAGCACAAAGCCGAAACCAGCGGGACCAGGGCGTTACCCGAAAGCCGGGCGCCACCGGCTGAGCTGCTCCTGGGTCTGTTTGACTGACGAGCCTGAAGGCCAACGATACCAATCAAAATGCTGCGTTCACAGCGCCGCGGCAGGGATCCGCCGTGCTGGTTGTCGGAAAAGGAGCCGCTAGTGGGAAAGAGGAGGGTAAATTTTCAGCGTTGCTGGCTCCCCGTCAGACGGATTGGGTTGCATCGCAGGGGTGTCGAAAGAGTCAACTGCGGTCCAAAGCTGTTGGACTTGGGTGAAAAGGGCGTTTATTCTTCCTATACGTTGTCGGCAGCGGGCCAAAAAGGAATACGTCCATGCCCATCGAGGTGAAACCGGCTGTGAGCGCGGGTTCAAGCATATAGCCCGACAGGCGCGTATCCTTGCCGATCACGACACGATGGCGGTGGTCACCGCGACGAAAGACACGGCCAGCCGCCATGCCGACGCGCAAGGCGGTTTCCGCCGTCATCGCGCCTTCGTTGGCTTTGCCACGAATACCGTCTGTGCCGAAATATTTGCGCACCATAAGGTCGATTATCCTGTCGTCGGGTCGCCCTCAAAGGGGACATGCCTGCTGAACCGCGAATATAGAGAAATATCCCGAATGTGCAGTTAACGAATTCTTGCGGTTTCTTTCAGCGCCGCCAATACCGCCAGCCCGTCGCGCAAGGGGCGCGGCTCGTGTGTGCGGATGAAGTCAGCTCCACCTGCGGCGGCGGCAAGCTCTGCAGCGAGTGTCGCGGCCCCGACATCCCCCGGACCACGGCCTGTGAGCGCGCGCAGAAAGGATTTGCGCGAAACAGACAGAAGCACCGGCAAATCGAAGCGCAGCCGCAATTCATCGAACCGCGCCAGCACCGAGAGCGAGGTTTCGGGAGCAGCCCCCAGAAAAAACCCCATGCCGGGATCAAGGACAAGGCGGTTGCGTTTGATACCGGCACCCGTCAGCGCCGCGATGCGCGCGTCAAAGAACGCCGCAATGTGATCCATGATGTCGCCAGCGGGTGCCTCGCGCCGATCTGCCTGCCCGTCTTGCACCGAATGCATAACGACGAGTTTGGCAGATGATTTCGCCAATTGCGGATAGAACGCAGCGTCTGGAAAACCGCGAATATCATTGAGATAGGCCACACCACGCGACAAGGCATAGGCTTGCGTCGCGGGTTGATAACTGTCGAGCGAGACGGGAATGCCATCTGCCTTGAGCGCGTCCAGCACCGGCGCGATACGCGCGATTTCTGTGTCGGACGAAACAGGCGCGGCGTCGGGATTGCTGGATGCCGGACCGAGGTCGATCACATCTGCCCCCTCGGCCATCAGCTTACGCGCCTGCGCAATGGCTGCGTCTGGCGCCAGATACCGGCCTCCATCGGAGAAACTGTCCGAGGTTATGTTGACGATGCCGAAAATGATGAGCGATTTATTCATGGGGGCTTCTATAATAATAATAATCGAGCATGAGTCTCATACGGATGCTCGGGTCGAAAGGGAATCCCCAGGCGAGTAACCTGTTTGCGGTGCTCCATTAGCTGCAGGAGCAGAATAGCATACATCTGGAAGCAAAGCCAGGAAAGCGGCCTATGGAGCTGTGCGGCAGCGCTCAGTAGGCAATTTTTCAAAATATTGTTAAGCCTTTTCTGAGCATGGTATTTTTCATGGTATTACCAATTAGCAGGAAAATAAGCCATTGAATATAAAAGATAAAAATGTCTTGTTTACAATAGAGTGGGTATCGGAGACGAAGAAGGACAAGGTACATGCTGACCGATACCAAGCTGCGCAATCTCAAGCCCAGGGACAAACTCTACAAAGTGAATGACCGGGAAGGTCTCTATGTGGGGGTCGCCTCAGAAAACGGAATCTATGGTCACTCCCGTTTTTGCAACACCGATTTTGACGACAAGTTGGCTTGCTTGAATCTATCCGGCGTCTGAATGGGATTTTATTCCCGCGCCTCGATGAGTTCCGCGCCTGATGAACCTCCAGAAAATATACGGCTTCAATGAGCCTTTCCGTTTTACAGGTTCCTCAACAGGCCGGTGGGCCGTTAGTATCATCAATATCAGTATTCGCAAAACCAGATGAATGATTGTTTAAACTGGTGTATTTCTGCCTTTATGCTTCGTAAGTTTGCTGTCGCGCCGTCAGTGCCCAGGCTATTCTGGCCAGCTTGTTTGCCAGAGCACAGGTGACGACAAAGTTGCTTTTCCGACACAACAACTCCCTGACCCAGTCGGCCAACTTGCCAGACTGGTGTTCCAGTTTTTGTATGAATACCCTGGCACACTGAACCAACAAAGTTCGGATCTTTTTGTTGCCCCGCTTGCTAATCCCTAACAATGTCGTCCGACCTCCCGTGCTGTACTGTCGGGGTACCAGCCCTGTTGCCGCCGCAAAGTCACGGCTGCTGGCGTACTGCTTCCCGTCGCCAATCTCAGTTGAAATAGTACTGGCAGTCAGCGTTCCAACGCAGGGAATACTCAGCAAGCGCTGTCCAACCTCATCTTCGTCCAACTTTCGTTTCAACTGAGATTCCAGATCTTTAATCTGCTCAACAAGATAGTGATAATGCTGTTGTAATTTCAGCAGTAACTGGCTGAGATAAAGAGGCAAACTACTGTCCTCAAGAAGGGTACTCAGTCGACTAATAACGGCAGCACCTCGCGGAACGCTGATACCAAATTCCAGCAGAAAAGCATGCATCTGATTAGTTGTTTTCACCTTATCCTGAACCAGGGATTCACGGACACGATGCAGAGCTCGCATTGCCTGCTGAGATTCGGTTCTGGGCTGCACGAAACGCATAGATGGACGTGATGCTGCTTCACAGATAGCTTCAGCATCAACGAAGTCATTTTTGTTGCTTTTAACGAATGGGCGGACAAATTGCGGT
This sequence comes from Klebsiella sp. P1954, assembly GCF_018199955.1. Lineage (NCBI taxonomy): Bacteria > Pseudomonadati > Pseudomonadota > Gammaproteobacteria > Enterobacterales > Enterobacteriaceae > Klebsiella > Klebsiella sp. P1954. The sequence continues at coordinate 4,340 of NZ_CP073375.1, forward strand.
GATATCAGCTTTGGAAAATGCCCTAACTCTTCCAGCTTGCGTGCCATAAAGTGAGAACCGCCACAGGCTTCCATCGCGATGGTTGTTGCCGGGCATGTCGCCAGAAATTCGATTAGCTTTGGTCGGGTGAATTTTTTACGGTAAACGGCCTTCCCACGATGATCCTGACAATGAATATGGAAAGAGTTCTTACCCAGATCGATACCAATAAGCGCAATGTTTTCCATGATGGTTCTCCGAATGAAAGCCTGTCCTCAGCATAGTACTGGGAAGGAGGGAGTGACCATCTCATTAAATAAAGCACGCTAAGCCGGTTGCAGCGGTCGTAGCGGCCTGAACTTGCCCGCGCCGATCTTGGCGCTGCTGCGCCAGAGGTAATCGCCGGTGAGGTTGATGTGCTCCCAACCGAGCGGCGACAGGTACTGCAACAGCGCGTCATCAACGGCATGGCCGTTGCCACGCAGCGCGTGCGCAGCCCGTTCCAGATAGACCGTGTTCCACAACACGACGGCAGCCGTTACCAGATTGAGGCCGCTAGCCCGGTAGCGCTGCTGCTCGAAACTGCGGTCGCGGATTTCACCCAGGCGGTTGAAAAACACTGCCCTGGCCAGCGCATTGCGCGCCTCGCCCTTGTTCAGGCCGGCATGCACGCGGCGGCGCAGTTCCACGCTTTGCAGCCAGTCCAGGATGAACAGCGTGCGCTCGATGCGGCCCAGCTCGCGGAGCGCCACGGCCAGGCCGTTCTGGCGTGGGTAGCTGCCGAGCTTTCGGAGCATCAGGGAGGCCGTCACCGTGCCCTGCTTGATCGAGGTGGCCAGCCGCAGGATTTCGTCCCAATGGGCGCGGACGTGCTTGATGTTGAGCGTGCCGCCGATCATGGGTTTCAGCGCGTCATAGGCGGCGTCGCCCTTCGGGATGTAGAGCTTGGTGTCGCCCAGGTCGCGGATGCGCGGCGCGAAGCGGAAGCCCAGGAGGTGCATCAGGGCGAAGACGTGATCGGTGAAGCCCGCCGTGTCGGTGTAATGCTCCTCGATCCGCAAGTCGGACTCGTGGTACAGCAGGCCGTCGAGCACGTAGGTCGAATCGCGCACGCCGACGTTCACGACCTTGGTGTGAAATGGCGCGTACTGGTCAGAAATGTGGGTGTAGAACGTCCGCCCTGGGCTGCTCCCGTATTTCGGGTTGATGTGGCCGGTGCTCTCGGCCTTGCTGCCGGTGCGGAAGTTCTGGCCGTCCGACGATGAGGTGGTGCCGTCGCCCCAGTGCTCGGCGAAGGGATGGCGGAACTGTGCGTTGACCAGATCGGCCAGCGCCGCCCCGTAGGTTTCGTCGCGGATGTGCCAGGCTTGCAGCCAAGCCAGCTTGGCGTAGGTCGTGCCGGGGCAAGACTCCGCCATCTTGGTCAGGCCCAGGTTGATCGCGTCGGCGAGGATCGTGGTCAGCAACAGGTTCTTGTCTTTGGCCGGGTCGCCCGATTTCAGATGCGCGAAATGCCGAGTGAAGCCCGTCCATTCGTCCACCTCCAGCAGCAGTTCGGTGATCTTGACGTGCGGCAGGATCATTGCCGTCTGGTCGATCAGCGCTTGGGCGGTGTCGGGTACCGCCGCGTCGAGCGGCGTGATCTTCAAGCCTGACTCGGTGATGATGGCGTCCGGCAGCTCGTTGGCCGTCGCCATACGGTTGACGGTGGCAAGCTGTGTTTCCAGCAGCGTCAGCCGGTCGTTCAGGTACCGGTTGCAGTCGGTGGCCACGGCCAGCGGCAATTCGCTGGCCTGCTTGAGGCTGGCGAATTTCGCGGGCGGCACCAGGTAGTCCTCGAAGTCCTTGAACTGGCGCGACCCCTGCACCCAGATGTCGCCGGAACGCAACGCGTTCTTCATCTCCGACAGCGCGCACAGTTCGTAGTAGCGCCGGTCGATGCCGGTGTCGGTCATGACCAGCTTCTGCCAGCGCGGCTTGATGAACTCGGTCGGCGCGTCGGCGGGCACCTTGCGGGCGTTGTCGCTGTTCATGCCGCGCAGGGCACTGTTGCAAAGTTAGCGATGAGGCAGCCTTTTGTCTTATTCAAAGGCCTTACATTTCAAAAACTCTGCTTACCAGGCGCATTTCGCCCAGGGGATCACCATAATAAAATGCTGAGGCCTGGCCTTTGCGTAGTGCACGCATCACCTCAATACCTTTGATGGTGGCGTAAGCCGTCTTCATGGATTTAAATCCCAGCGTGGCGCCGATTATCCGTTTCAGTTTGCCATGATCGCATTCAATCACGTTGTTCCGGTACTTAATCTGTCGGTGTTCAACGTCAGACGGGCACCGGCCTTCGCGTTTGAGCAGAGCAAGCGCGCGACCATAGGCGGGCGCTTTATCCGTGTTGATGAATCGCGGGATCTGCCACTTCTTCACGTTGTTGAGGATTTTACCCAGAAACCGGTATGCAGCTTTGCTGTTACGACGGGAGGAGAGATAAAAATCGACAGTGCGGCCCCGGCTGTCGACGGCCCGGTACAGATACGCCCAGCGGCCATTGACCTTCACGTAGGTTTCATCCATGTGCCACGGGCAAAGATCGGAAGGGTTACGCCAGTACCAGCGCAGCCGTTTTTCCATTTCAGGCGCATAACGCTGAACCCAGCGGTAAATCGTGGAGTGATCGACATTCACTCCGCGTTCAGCCAGCATCTCCTGCAGCTCACGGTAACTGATGCCGTATTTGCAGTACCAGCGTACGGCCCACAGAATGATGTCACGCTGAAAATGCCGGCCTTTGAATGGGTTCATGTGCAGCTCCATCAGCAAAAGGGGATGATAAGTTTATCACCACCGACTATTTGCAACAGTGCCGTCCTGCGAATATGTGAGTTTTGACCTAATGAGCCACAAAAACTCATTTTCGCCCACGATAATTTTTCTACTTCCTTTCTTTGGAATGCTCATTTCAATATTCACATAACGTCGCTATCAATCGCGGAAAAGGCGTAGTGCGCGAAGCGAACGAAGCTTTTTGCCGTCGATTGCATAGCTTTGTTAACCCTTTTTCCAAATTTGATAGCAATAGTTAATGTTTGAAGTAAAGTGTTGCTCAAAAACAACTTCGAAGGTATTTGGAATACTCGGGAAGAAAACATCCCCCTCTGGCTCGATGTCGATCGTCGATAAGTGGAGCGTAGAGGCCATGGGTAATGTTTCTCGGTAAATTTCTCCGCCACCAGACACTATAACGTGACCGGTGAATTCAGCTAGCCTGTCCATGGCCTCTTCGATTGACTGAAATACAACTACATTGTCATCATTTGATGTCCAACCTGAGCGGGTAACGACCGCGTATTTCCTATTGGGGAGTGCGCCCATAGATTCAAACGTCTTGCGACCCACCAGAAGCCACTGATTGTAGGTCAATGCTTTAAAAAGTAGCTGCTCCCCTTTCGCGGACCAGGGTATGTCTGGACCGCAACCAATCACGCCGTTTTTCGCTTTCGCAGCCATCAATGATACTTTCAAGGTTCTCATCCTGGGTTAACTTTGTTTTAGGGCGACTGCCCTGCTGCGTAACATCGTTGCTGCTCCATAACATCAAACATCGACCCACGGCGTAACGCGCTTGCTGCTTGGATGCCCGAGGCATAGACTGTACAAAAAAACAGTCATAACAAGCCATGAAAACCGCCACTGCGCCGTTACCACCGCTGCGTTCGGTCAAGGTTCTGGACCAGTTGCGTGAGCGCATACGCTACTTGCATTACAGTTTACGAACCGAACAGGCTTATGTCCACTGGGTTCGTGCCTTCATCCGTTTCCACGGTGTGCGTCACCCGGCAACCTTGGGCAGCAGCGAAGTCGAGGCATTTCTGTCCTGGCTGGCGAACGAGCGCAAGGTTTCGGTCTCCACGCATCGTCAGGCATTGGCGGCCTTGCTGTTCTTCTACGGCAAGGTGCTGTGCACGGATCTGCCCTGGCTTCAGGAGATCGGAAGACCTCGGCCGTCGCGGCGCTTGCCGGTGGTGCTGACCCCGGATGAAGTGGTTCGCATCCTCGGTTTTCTGGAAGGCGAGCATCGTTTGTTCGCCCAGCTTCTGTATGGAACGGGCATGCGGATCAGTGAGGGTTTGCAACTGCGGGTCAAGGATCTGGATTTCGATCACGGCACGATCATCGTGCGGGAGGGCAAGGGCTCCAAGGATCGGGCCTTGATGTTACCCGAGAGCTTGGCACCCAGCCTGCGCGAGCAGCTGTCGCGTGCACGGGCATGGTGGCTGAAGGACCAGGCCGAGGGCCGCAGCGGCGTTGCGCTTCCCGACGCCCTTGAGCGGAAGTATCCGCGCGCCGGGCATTCCTGGCCGTGGTTCTGGGTTTTTGCGCAGCACACGCATTCGACCGATCCACGGAGCGGTGTCGTGCGTCGCCATCACATGTATGACCAGACCTTTCAGCGCGCCTTCAAACGTGCCGTAGAACAAGCAGGCATCACGAAGCCCGCCACACCGCACACCCTCCGCCACTCGTTCGCGACGGCCTTGCTCCGCAGCGGTTACGACATTCGAACCGTGCAGGATCTGCTCGGCCATTCCGACGTCTCTACGACGATGATTTACACGCATGTGCTGAAAGTTGGCGGTGCCGGAGTGCGCTCACCGCTTGATGCGCTGCCGCCCCTCACTAGTGAGAGGTAGGGCAGCGCAAGTCAATCCTGGCGGATTCACTACCCCTGCGCGAAGGCCATCGGTGCCGCATCGAACGGCCGGTTGCGGAAAGTCCTCCCTGCGTCCGCTGATGGCCGGCAGCAGCCCGTCGTTGCCTGATGGATCCAACCCCTCCGCTGCTATAGTGCAGTCGGCTTCTGACGTTCAGTGCAGCCGTCTTCTGAAAACGACAAACAGCCAGAAAGGCTGTTACAGGCGATTTGATCTGCAACCTATTGGTTAAATTAATGTATCAAAAACGATGGTTTTTGTGACAGTCTTGAAAAGTCCTGACTTCTCCCGAAAAATGACTCCCCTCATGTAACAAAACTCGTTACTGTATCAACATAACAATAACCCCATAACTAATTAGCGAGAAAAGAATGAAAATCGGCTATGCACGTAAATCTACGCATCTTCAGGATGTGGCGCACCAGGTTGACGAACTAACAAAAGCTGGATGTGAGCAAATCTATCAGGATCAGACCTCACGTAGCGGCCCAAAGCGCGACAAAAAAGGTGCGCCGGAACTGGAGAACTGCCTGAAAGCATTGCGCGAGGGAGATACCCTAGTAGTTTGGGCACTAGATCGGCTCGGCGGTTCATTGGGTCAAGTCATTACTTTACTCGACGACCTGAAGAAACGCGGAATAACTTTCATAGCCATCAAGGACAGAATAGACACAAATGCGCCAGTTATAGGGGAAATCTATACTCATCTGATGGCGATATTCTCTAGCTTTGAACGCAACCGCAATATTGAAAGAACGCGCTCAGGCCTTGCAGCTGCACGCGCAAGGGGCCGTGTGGGAGGGAGAAAACCGTCACTTTCTGAAGAAGATGTTAAACAAATTAGAATCTTACTTGCTGATCCTGAAATGACAGTTGGGGCACTGTTGCAAAGTTAGCGATGAGGCAGCCTTTTGTCTTATTCAAAGGCCTTACATTTCAAAAACTCTGCTTACCAGGCGCATTTCGCCCAGGGGATCACCATAATAAAATGCTGAGGCCTGGCCTTTGCGTAGTGCACGCATCACCTCAATACCTTTGATGGTGGCGTAAGCCGTCTTCATGGATTTAAATCCCAGCGTGGCGCCGATTATCCGTTTCAGTTTGCCATGATCGCATTCAATCACGTTGTTCCGGTACTTAATCTGTCGGTGTTCAACGTCAGACGGGCACCGGCCTTCGCGTTTGAGCAGAGCAAGCGCGCGACCATAGGCGGGCGCTTTATCCGTGTTGATGAATCGCGGGATCTGCCACTTCTTCACGTTGTTGAGGATTTTACCCAGAAACCGGTATGCAGCTTTGCTGTTACGACGGGAGGAGAGATAAAAATCGACAGTGCGGCCCCGGCTGTCGACGGCCCGGTACAGATACGCCCAGCGGCCATTGACCTTCACGTAGGTTTCATCCATGTGCCACGGGCAAAGATCGGAAGGGTTACGCCAGTACCAGCGCAGCCGTTTTTCCATTTCAGGCGCATAACGCTGAACCCAGCGGTAAATCGTGGAGTGATCGACATTCACTCCGCGTTCAGCCAGCATCTCCTGCAGCTCACGGTAACTGATGCCGTATTTGCAGTACCAGCGTACGGCCCACAGAATGATGTCACGCTGAAAATGCCGGCCTTTGAATGGGTTCATGTGCAGCTCCATCAGCAAAAGGGGATGATAAGTTTATCACCACCGACTATTTGCAACAGTGCCCTGTTTAGAGTACTATATGCGCCTGCAACAGTGGGCCACCGAAAATATTAAAAAACTGCTTTATCTCGCGGGGGATGACGCGGTGATTAATTACGGGAAAATGCGGCTGGAATTTTTGCAGAAAGCACTGGCGCAGGATACCTCCGGTGACTTCTGCTTTCGTGTGCTGCATCCGGAAGTGTCTGGCCCGCCGGATATGAAAAAGGCTTCCGCCGGGTACCGTGACTTTATTATCGGTAACAGAGCGTTGCTGGATCTGGTGAATTCAGCCGGTGAAGGGGCTCCGGTTGCGCATTATTCCGCTGATGAAATTCAGTCATTATTTTCGGCACAAATACAGGGGTCGGTGGATAAATACGGCGATAGTTTCCTGACGGATGATCCGTATGTGCTGGCGGAAGACAAGCTGCAAACCTGTCAGATGGAAATTGATTTAATGGCGGATGTGCTGAGAGCACCGCCCCGTGAATCCGCAGAACTGATCCGCTATGTATTTGCGGATGAGTGGCCGGAATAAATAAAACCGGGCTTAATACAGATTAAGCCCGTATCGGGTATTATTACTGAATACCAGACAGCTTACGGAGGACGGAATGTTACCCATTGAGACAACCAGACTGCCTTCTGATTATTAATATTTTTCACTATTAATCAGAAGGAATAACCATGAATTTTACCCGGATTGACCTGAATACCTGGAATCGCAGGGAACATTTTGCCCTTTATCGTCAGCAGATTAAATGCGGATTCAGCCTGACCACCAAACTCGATATTACCGCTTTGCGTACTGCACTGGCGAAAACCGGTTATAAGTTTTATCCGCTGATGATTTACCTGATCTCCCGGGCTGTTAATCAGTTTCCGGAGTTCCGGATGGCAATGAAAGATAATGAACTGATTTACTGGGAACAGTCAGACCCGGTCTTTACTGTCTTTCATAAAGAAACCGAAACATTCTCCGCACTGTCCTGCCGTTATTTTCCGGATCTCAGTGAGTTTATGGCGGGTTATAACGCGGTAACAGCAGAATATCAGCATGATACCAGGTTGTTTCCGCAGGGAAATTTACCGGAGAATCACCTGAATATATCATCGTTACCCTGGGTGAGTTTTGACGGATTTAATCTGAATATCACCGGAAATGATGATTATTTTTCCCCGGTTTTTACAATGGCAAAGTTTCAGCAGGAAGGTGACCGCGTACTATTACCTGTTTCTGTACAGGTTCATCATGCAGTCTGTGATGGTTTTCATGCAGCAAGGTTTATCAATACACTTCAGCTGATGTGTGATAACATACTGAAATAAATTAATTAATTCTGTATTTAAGCCACCGTATCCGGCAGGATTGGTGGCTTTTTTTTATATTTTAACCGTAATCTGTAATTTCGTTTCAGAAGGCACTGTTGCAAAGTTAGCGATGAGGCAGCCTTTTGTCTTATTCAAAGGCCTTACATTTCAAAAACTCTGCTTACCAGGCGCATTTCGCCCAGGGGATCACCATAATAAAATGCTGAGGCCTGGCCTTTGCGTAGTGCACGCATCACCTCAATACCTTTGATGGTGGCGTAAGCCGTCTTCATGGATTTAAATCCCAGCGTGGCGCCGATTATCCGTTTCAGTTTGCCATGATCGCATTCAATCACGTTGTTCCGGTACTTAATCTGTCGGTGTTCAACGTCAGACGGGCACCGGCCTTCGCGTTTGAGCAGAGCAAGCGCGCGACCATAGGCGGGCGCTTTATCCGTGTTGATGAATCGCGGGATCTGCCACTTCTTCACGTTGTTGAGGATTTTACCCAGAAACCGGTATGCAGCTTTGCTGTTACGACGGGAGGAGAGATAAAAATCGACAGTGCGGCCCCGGCTGTCGACGGCCCGGTACAGATACGCCCAGCGGCCATTGACCTTCACGTAGGTTTCATCCATGTGCCACGGGCAAAGATCGGAAGGGTTACGCCAGTACCAGCGCAGCCGTTTTTCCATTTCAGGCGCATAACGCTGAACCCAGCGGTAAATCGTGGAGTGATCGACATTCACTCCGCGTTCAGCCAGCATCTCCTGCAGCTCACGGTAACTGATGCCGTATTTGCAGTACCAGCGTACGGCCCACAGAATGATGTCACGCTGAAAATGCCGGCCTTTGAATGGGTTCATGTGCAGCTCCATCAGCAAAAGGGGATGATAAGTTTATCACCACCGACTATTTGCAACAGTGCCTGAAAAAGCCCGTAGCGGGCTGCTACGGGCGTCTGACGCGGTGGAAAGGGGGAGGGGATGTTGTCTACATGGCTCTGCTGTAGTGAGTGGGTTGCGCTCCGGCAGCGGTCCTGATCAATCGTCACCCTTTCTCGGTCCTTCAACGTTCCTGACAACGAGCCTCCTTTTCGCCAATCCATCGACAATCACCGCGAGTCCCTGCTCGAACGCTGCGTCCGGACCGGCTTCGTCGAAGGCGTCTATCGCGGCCCGCAACAGCGGCGAGAGCGGAGCCTGTTCAACGGTGCCGCCGCGCTCGCCGGCATCGCTGTCGCCGGCCTGCTCCTCAAGCACGGCCCCAACAGTGAAGTAGCTGATTGTCATCAGCGCATTGACGGCGTCCCCGGCCGAAAAACCCGCCTCGCAGAGGAAGCGAAGCTGCGCGTCGGCCGTTTCCATCTGCGGTGCGCCCGGTCGCGTGCCGGCATGGATGCGCGCGCCATCGCGGTAGGCGAGCAGCGCCTGCCTGAAGCTGCGGGCATTCCCGATCAGAAATGAGCGCCAGTCGTCGTCGGCTCTCGGCACCGAATGCGTATGATTCTCCGCCAGCATGGCTTCGGCCAGTGCGTCGAGCAGCGCCCGCTTGTTCCTGAAGTGCCAGTAAAGCGCCGGCTGCTGAACCCCCAACCGTTCCGCCAGTTTGCGTGTCGTCAGACCGTCTACGCCGACCTCGTTCAACAGGTCCAGGGCGGCACGGATCACTGTATTCGGCTGCAACTTTGTCATGCTTGACACTTTATCACTGATAAACATAATATGTCCACCAACTTATCAGTGATAAAGAATCCGCGCGTTCAATCGGACCAGCGGAGGCTGGTCCGGAGGCCAGACGTGAAACCCAACAGACCCCTGATCGTAATTCTGAGCACTGTCGCGCTCGACGCTGTCGGCATCGGCCTGATTATGCCGGTGCTGCCGGGCCTCCTGCGCGATCTGGTTCACTCGAACGACGTCACCGCCCACTATGGCATTCTGCTGGCGCTGTATGCGTTGATGCAATTTGCCTGCGCACCTGTGCTGGGCGCGCTGTCGGATCGTTTCGGGCGGCGGCCGGTCTTGCTCGTCTCGCTGGCCGGCGCTGCTGTCGACTACGCCATCATGGCGACGGCGCCTTTCCTTTGGGTTCTCTATATCGGGCGGATCGTGGCCGGCATCACCGGGGCGACTGGGGCGGTAGCCGGCGCTTATATTGCCGATATCACTGATGGCGATGAGCGCGCGCGGCACTTCGGCTTCATGAGCGCCTGTTTCGGGTTCGGGATGGTCGCGGGACCTGTGCTCGGTGGGCTGATGGGCGGTTTCTCCCCCCACGCTCCGTTCTTCGCCGCGGCAGCCTTGAACGGCCTCAATTTCCTGACGGGCTGTTTCCTTTTGCCGGAGTCGCACAAAGGCGAACGCCGGCCGTTACGCCGGGAGGCTCTCAACCCGCTCGCTTCGTTCCGGTGGGCCCGGGGCATGACCGTCGTCGCCGCCCTGATGGCGGTCTTCTTCATCATGCAACTTGTCGGACAGGTGCCGGCCGCGCTTTGGGTCATTTTCGGCGAGGATCGCTTTCACTGGGACGCGACCACGATCGGCATTTCGCTTGCCGCATTTGGCATTCTGCATTCACTCGCCCAGGCAATGATCACCGGCCCTGTAGCCGCCCGGCTCGGCGAAAGGCGGGCACTCATGCTCGGAATGATTGCCGACGGCACAGGCTACATCCTGCTTGCCTTCGCGACACGGGGATGGATGGCGTTCCCGATCATGGTCCTGCTTGCTTCGGGTGGCATCGGAATGCCGGCGCTGCAAGCAATGTTGTCCAGGCAGGTGGATGAGGAACGTCAGGGGCAGCTGCAAGGCTCACTGGCGGCGCTCACCAGCCTGACCTCGATCGTCGGACCCCTCCTCTTCACGGCGATCTATGCGGCTTCTATAACAACGTGGAACGGGTGGGCATGGATTGCAGGCGCTGCCCTCTACTTGCTCTGCCTGCCGGCGCTGCGTCGCGGGCTTTGGAGCGGCGCAGGGCAACGAGCCGATCGCTGATCGTGGAAACGATAGGCCTATGCCATGCGGGTCAAGGCGACTTCCGGCAAGCTATACGCGCCCTAGGAGTGCGGTTGGAACGTTGGCCCAGCCAGATACTCCCGATCACGAGCAGGACGCCGATGATTTGAAGCGCACTCAGCGTCTGATCCAAGAACAACCATCCTAGCAACACGGCGGTCCCCGGGCTGAGAAAGCCCAGTAAGGAAACAACTGTAGGTTCGAGTCGCGAGATCCCCCGGAACCAAAGGAAGTAGGTTAAACCCGCTCCGATCAGGCCGAGCCACGCCAGGCCGAGAACATTGGTTCCTGTAGGCATCGGGATTGGCGGATCAAACACTAAAGCTACTGGAACGAGCAGAAGTCCTCCGGCCGCCAGTTGCCAGGCGGTAAAGGTGAGCAGAGGCACGGGAGGTTGCCACTTGCGGGTCAGCACGGTTCCGAACGCCATGGAAACCGCCCCCGCCAGGCCCGCTGCGACGCCGACAGGATCTAGCGCTGCGTTTGGTGTCAACACCAACAGCGCCACGCCCGCAGTTCCGCAAATAGCCCCCAGGACCGCCATCAATCGTATCGGGCTACCTAGCAGAGCGGCAGAGATGAACACGACCATCAGCGGCTGCACAGCGCCTACCGTCGCCGCGACCCCGCCCGGCAGGCGGTAGACCGAAATAAACAACAAGCTCCAGAATAGCGAAATATTAAGTGCGCCGAGGATGAAGATGCGCATCCACCAGATTCCCGTTGGAATCTGTCGGACGATCATCACGAGCAATAAACCCGCCGGCAACGCCCGCAGCATCGCGACCGTCATCGGTGAGAAGTTCGGCAGGTATTGGGTGGTGACAATGTAGGTGCTGCCCCAAATGGCAGGTGCTATCGCTGTGAACAATAAATCGGGCGTGCGTAATGACATGCGATTACAAGACCTCCGCTACGGCGATGGGTTTTTGAGAGTTGCAGGCGCCGCGATGACCGCACCCTGACTTGGACTGGCCCTGCCTCGCACCAATCCACCTGCGGCTATGGCCGCGATCATGCGAGGCCCGAAAATTACACGACCTGTACACGTCCGCCGAACCCGGAACGCAACAGAGCTTCGTGGGCATCCCGATCCGGGTCGTAGCAGCAGTCCTGGACCAAACGCACGTCGTAGTCCGCATCACTAGCCCAGGCGACGCTTGAAAGAACAACGCCGGTGGTGCTTATCCCGGCCATGACAAGCGTGCTTACGCCGCGCGTCCGAAGGTCGGCGTCGAGCGCCGTGCCATAAAAGACGCTGGCTCGCGGACATGCATAGAAAAGGTCGCCCCGTTCGATCGCAAGCCCTTCGACGGGCAGACCGGTGCGAAATCGTCCGCTCGGGAGATACGGTGAGATTTGGCGATTCGTCGCCGGCGGCGCATGTTCATACTCTTCGCCGAGCGAAAAGTTGGGGAACAGCACGGGCCGGCCGCGCAAGGCGTGCTGGCAGCCGTGCAGACCCTGCGTGAGATGAACGCCGACAACCTGCGCAAGGTGCCGGCCGATGCACCCACGGCCTTCATCAAGCCGCGCTGGAAGCCGCTGGTGATCACCCCGGAAGGCCTCGACCGGAAATTCTACGAAATCTGCGCCCTGTCCGAGCTGAAGAACGCCCTGCGCTCCGGCGACATCTGGGTCAAGGGCTCGCGGCAGTTCCGCGACTTCGACGACTACCTGCTGCCGGCCGAGAAGTTCGCCGCACTCAAGCGCGAGCAGGCCCTGCCCCTGGCGATCAACCCGAACAGCGACCAGTACCTGGAAGAGCGTTTGCAGCTGCTGGACGAGCAGTTGGCCACCGTCACCCGCCTGGCCAAGGACAACGAGCTGCCCGATGCCATCCTCACCGAGTCAGGGCTGAAAATCACCCCGCTGGATGCGGCGGTGCCGGATCGGGCGCAGGCGCTGATCGACCAAACCAGCCAGTTACTGCCGCGCATCAAGATCACCGAACTGCTGATGGACGTGGACGACTGGACGGGCTTCAGCCGCCACTTCACCCACTTGAAGGACGGGGCCGAGGCCAAAGACAGGACGTTGCTGCTGTCCGCAATCCTCGGTGATGCGATCAACCTCGGGCTGACCAAGATGGCCGAGTCGAGCCCCGGCCTGACCTACGCCAAGCTGTCCTGGCTGCAAGCCTGGCACATCCGCGACGAAACCTATTCGGCGGCCTTGGCCGAGCTGGTCAACCACCAGTATCGCCACGCCTTTGCCGCCCACTGGGGCGACGGCACGACCTCATCCTCCGATGGCCAGCGCTTCCGCGCGGGTGGCCGGGGCGAGAGCACCGGGCACGTCAACCCGAAGTACGGTAGCGAGCCGGGACGGCTGTTCTATACCCATATCTCCGACCAGTACGCGCCGTTCAGCACCCGCGTGGTGAATGTCGGCGTCCGCGATTCCACCTATGTGCTCGACGGCCTGCTGTACCACGAGTCCGACCTGCGGATCGAGGAGCACTACACCGACACGGCCGGCTTCACCGATCACGTCTTTGCCCTGATGCACCTGCTAGGCTTCCGCTTCGCGCCGCGCATCCGCGACCTCGGCGAAACCAAGCTGTACGTGCCGCAGGGCGTGCAAGCCTACCCGACGTTGCGCCCGCTGATCGGCGGCACCCTGAACATCAAGCACGTGCGTGCCCACTGGGACGACATCCTGCGCCTGGCCAGCTCGATCAAGCAGGGCACCGTCACCGCCTCGCTGATGCTGCGCAAGCTCGGCAGCTACCCGCGCCAGAACGGACTGGCCGTGGCCCTGCGCGAGCTGGGCCGGATCGAGCGCACGCTGTTCATCCTGGACTGGCTGCAAAGTGTTGAACTGCGCCGCCGCGTGCATGCCGGCCTGAACAAAGGTGAGGCGCGCAACTCGCTGGCCAGGGCGGTGTTCTTCAACCGCCTTGGGGAAATCAGGGATCGGAGCTTCGAGCAGCAGCGCTACCGGGCCAGCGGCCTCAACCTGGTGACGGCGGCTATCGTGCTGTGGAACACGGTGTACCTGGAACGCGCCACCCAGGGGTTGGTCGAGGCCGGCAAGCCGGTGGACGGCGAGCTGCTGCAATTCCTGTCGCCGCTGGGCTGGGAGCACATCAACCTAACCGGCGATTACGTCTGGCGGCAGAGCCGCAGACTGGAAGACGGGAAGTTTCGGCCCTTACGGATGCCCGGAAAACCTTAGCGTACGATTTTTTCCGAATTCTGCGGGCTCCCCCAGTATGACGCTCCGGAAACTGCACCGGCGATCAGGCTGAGTATTGACAGTGTGCTTCAGTATATTGTTTACAGCCGGTTAAGGGAGGGGGTCGAGCAACATCACGCCCAGTCAGGCGCTGCGGTGCTTGTCAGCGTAAACACCGGCGAAATTCTGGCTATGGCATCCTATCCGTCGTTTAATCCCAACCGTTTTTCCGGTGCCACTTCCGCTGAAATGCGTAACGTGGCGATTAATGACAGCTTTGAGCCGGGTTCAACGGTTAAACCCTTCGTCATTCTTGAAGGCCTGCGCCGCCATATTATCAGCAGCAGCACGCTTCTTGACACAAGGCCGTTCAGGGTTGACGGCCATCTTATCCGGGACGTGGGATACTGGCCGGCGCTGACGCCGACCGGCATACTTCAGAAATCCAGTGATACCGGAGTTTCACATATTGCCCTGGCGATGCCTTCGGATGCGCTGGTAAAAACGTATTCATCCTTCGGGCTGGGAAAACCGACAGGGCTGGGCCTTCCCGGTGAAAGTACTGGTTACTTTCCGTTCAGTCGCCATCGATGGGCTGATATTGAGCGCGCCACCTTCGCTTTTGGCTACGGCCTCCGGGTAACCCCGCTCCAGTTAGCCAGAGCCTATGCCACTCTCGGGGCCTGTGGCGTTTATCATCCGTTATCCGTTACACGGTTATCCGCGCCGGTGTACGGTGAGCAGGTGGCGGACCCGAAGCTTGCCGATGCTGTAATCAGAATGATGGAAAGTGATGTGTTACCCGGCGGAAGTGGCGTAAGGGCAGCTGTACCGGGCTACCGTCTGGCAATAAAAACCGGAACCGCAGAGAAGTTAGGTGCCGGTGGAAAATATGACGGGGGGCATATTACCTATACGGCAGGCGTCGCGCCGGCGAGCCGTCCTGAAGTGGCACTGGTTGTGGTTATTAACAATCCCAAAGCGGGACAGCATTTTGGTGGCTCAGTGGCGGCGCCTGTCTTCGGCCAGATTATCGGTCCGGTGCTTACCCGGCTGAAGATTGCACCGGATGCTTTACGTGCTCCGGTGGTACACCGACAGTCCGGCTGAACAGAGCCTGTTTACTCATTATTTATCTATTATTACTTAACTTAATTTTAAAAAGGATATTAATATGAAAAAGATCCGCCTTATTATAATCTCTTTACTGGCTGGAATGTGTACTCCAGCATTATCTACACCAGTCAATGTTACTGATACAATACAAAGCACAGAAGACCATATCAAAGGTCGGGTTGGTTTTACTGAAATAGACTTTTTATCCGGGAAGGTTCTGAGTAGTCATCGCCGTGAAGAACGTTTTCCTATGATGAGCACATTCAAAGTTTTGTTATGTGGAGCAATATTAGTACGTGTTGATAAAGGGCTTGAACAACTTGAACGCCGAATTACCTATAATAAGCATGACCTGGACGACTATTCTCCACTAACCAGTCAGCACATTGCAGATGGAATGACGGTTTCTGAGTTATGCAATGCTGCCATTACCACCAGTGATAACACTGCTGCAAATTTATTGCTATCAACTATTGGCGGGCCGGAGGGATTAACTCATTTTCTGCGTAGCACTGGTGATAGTTATACAAGGCTTGATCGACACGAACCCAGCCTTAATGAGGCGAAGCCTGGCGATGAGCGTGATACCACCACTCCGGCAGCGATGGCTCAAACGCTACAAAAATTGTTAAACGAAAGTGTACTTACAGAAAAATCTCGAAAAAAATTAATAAGCTGGATGCAGGAAGATAAAGTCGGCGGGCCTCTGTTCCGCTCTGTACTGCCAGCTGGCTGGATGATAGCGGATAAAACAGGAGCAGGTGATCACGGATCTCGGGGCATCGTTGCACTGTTGGGCCCCGGAGGCAAGCCATCTCGTATAGTAGTCCTGTATATTACAAATACTCATTCATCTATGAATGAACTCAACGAGCATATTGCAGGGATCGGAGATTCAGTAATTAAGAACTGGTAATATATTTACAGTGGATTTGACCCTATATATCCAGACGTTTTTGCTCTCTTACGGTTGCGATAACTTCCTGCGTATATATTCCCGTGGTGAGCGATATCCCAGTGCACTATGCGGATGATGTTCGTTGTAATGACTGAACGCCACCGCCAGATTCATCACCGCTGCCTCGCTGTCCGGTTTCGGCATGATGCTGATGTAGTCCCGTTTTATCGTCATCACGAAGCTTTCTGCTATGCCATTGCTTTCCGGGCTTCGCACTGCTGTCGTACAAGGCTCCAGTCCCAGCAACCGGGCGAACGCCGGCACTGTTGGCAACTGCCTTCCGAAGCGTTTTTCCACCGCACCCAGCATGACATCCTGCACCGTTTCTTTGTCATAGCCTCCGGTGCTCGCTGCCCAGTCAATGATCTCCCTGTCGCAGCAGTCCTGCGCGAAGGTCACCCGCAGCTTTTCGCCATTATCACAGCGGAACTCAAAGCCATCTGAGCACCAGCGCCGGTTACTTTCCGCTACTGCTACGCGCCCCTTATGGGCCCGCTTACGGCAAGGATCAGCGGGTTTACGTTCAAGAAGCAGATTATGCGTTCTCATAATGCGATACACCCGCTTTGCATTAACCACAGGCAGGCCGTCCCGCTCCGACTCCCGTCGCAGCAGCGCCCACACACGGCGATAACCATACGTCGGCAGGTCAGCCACCGCCATGTTTATCCGGGACAATACGGTGGTATCGTCAGAACGGGGCTGCCGTCTGCGATCCTGTCAGTCAGATGGCCGGTGAACCCGAATGCTCAACTGCGCACGCGACACGCCAAGACTTCTGCAAACGTCGCTTATTCGTCGTTCCCAGGCAACGAGGGCGCATGCGCAATCCATTTTTTTGCCCGGCCGAACTCCACGGCCTCTTTGAGTATCTCGGCTTCCATCGTCTTTTTGCCCAGAAGGCGCTGGAGTTCGCGAATTTGCTTATTGGCGGCAGCGAGTTCGGAGGCCGGCACCACTTCCTCGCCCGATGCAACAGCCGTCAGTGAACCGTCTTAATATTGCTTGCGCCATTTGAATATCTGGTTTGCATTGATGCCATGCAGGCGCGCGACATGAGACACGGTCATACCGGGCTCCATAGTCTGCTGAATAATGGCAATTTTTTCCTGCGGTGTACGACGCCGACGCCGCTCAGGTCCTGATAACACTTCAACCATCTTATCGTTCTGACTGGTATTAAACATAGTTCCAAGACTACCTCTTATTTTAAGAGAGTCGAAGTGTCTGGTGATCTATGGGGCCAGTCTAGCCCTCTTCCAAGTGTAGGGAGATATAGTCAAAGTTTGCTTCTCCGCCGATGAGTCCGCCCTGCGTCGGATAGTCCGATTTTTTACCGGCGAAGCACGGCTCTCCTAACCCTATCTAAAGCGAATAACTTTTTTCAACAGGGCCGCGTGCCAATGCAAGAGCGATAGGCGCTCTACGCGCCAATTTGACCACTTAAAACAGGTAAATTGAGGGGTTGTAATGTGTTGATGTAACAGGCTTTTATTTTAATGTCTTGGCATATGTATAATGGTAGTCTAGCCCTCCTTTCAACAAGGAGTACTCATGGAAACCTACAATCATACATATCGGCACCACAACTTTTCACATAAAGACTTAAGTGATCTCACCTTCACCGCTTGCACATTCATTCGCAGCGACTTTCGACGTGCTAACTTGCGTGATACGACATTCGTCAACTGCAAGTTCATTGAACAGGGTGATATCGAAGGCTGCCACTTTGATGTCGCAGATCTTCGTGATGCAAGTTTCCAACAATGCCAACTTGCGATGGCAAACTTCAGTAATGCCAATTGCTACGGTATAGAGTTCCGTGCGTGTGATTTAAAAGGTGCCAACTTTTCCCGAACAAACTTTGCCCATCAAGTGAGTAATCGTATGTACTTTTGCTCAGCATTTATTTCTGGATGTAATCTTTCCTATGCCAATATGGAGAGGGTTTGTTTAGAAAAATGTGAGTTGTTTGAAAATCGCTGGATAGGAACGAACCTAGCGGGTGCATCACTGAAAGAGTCAGACTTAAGTCGAGGTGTTTTTTCCGAAGATGTCTGGGGGCAATTTAGCCTACAGGGTGCCAATTTATGCCACGCCGAACTCGACGGTTTAGATCCCCGCAAAGTCGATACATCAGGTATCAAAATTGCAGCCTGGCAGCAAGAACTGATTCTCGAAGCACTGGGTATTGTTGTTTATCCTGACTAATTGCTTTGATGTGTGATTTTAAACGCTCAAATTTATAAAACGAATAATATTGTCAACCTTGCAATAATAGACATAGGGACAACCATGTATAAATTTTTACCCTCAGGCGTCTTCACAATAGAGCCATATAGCAGTGGGTCACTTAGTGGGCTTAATTTTTCCATTAAAGATAATATTAATATTGCTCAGTATAAAACATCATATGGTAGCCCATCTTGGCAAGTAAACATAAGGCTGCCATTTATAAGGCACTGTTGCAAAAATGTGGAGGTGATAGGGGTACTACGCCGGAACCCCAGATTTTTCCGTCCGTTCAAATTATCCACGGTTGAGCAGCTTGATCCCGTCCGCCCGCAGTTGACCAACAGGGGAAATATGCCTGTACAAAGTTTGCCGGGTTATCCCAAGTTCCTGGCATAGCGTACTGACCTTTGTTTCTGATTGTCCCATTGATGCCATTGCCAGTCGCAGTTTGACTGGCGTCATTTTATAAGGTCGGCCGCCGTTCCGCCCACGGGCTCTTGCTGATGCCAGACCTGCAGTCGTTCTTTCAGCAATCAGTTCGCGCTCAAACTCCGCCAGTGCGGCAAAGATACCGAAGACAAGCTTGCCAGCGGCCGTTGTTGTGTCGATAGTCGCCCCGTGACCGGTCAGCACTTTCAGACCGGTCCCCCTCGCGGTCAGGTCGTGCACTGTATTAATGAGATGACGAAGATCACGACCGAGGCGGTCCAGCTTCCATACGACCGAGAGCATAAAAAATATTGGGGCAGCGTGAGCTATGCTGCCATCGCTGGTCCCTTCCCGTCACTTTGAAAACCCGGATACCAGCAGACAAATTTATCCTGCAGTTCGTTATTCAAAACGGCGGTCCGGGTCTGTAACAAATAATGAGCCCCTTTTCTGCTCCACTGCATCTGCTGCTTTTTGGCCATTCGTCTGGCGATCACTTCATTGATCGTGGATTCCACAAACGCGGTTGATACCGGCTCTCCGTACCGACGCATTTCGCCGTAGTTTGGGATCATCATCTTATTATTCCGGATGTAGGTATACATTTCATCCAGATGTTTTTGCAGGGATTTCAGGCTAGGATAGCTGAGTTCAGGGTCATCGCAATACATAACGCAATTATCAATATGTTCCAGCGCAGCGACAACATTGCCATGCCAGAGATATCGTTTAATGCTTTCCAGCAGTGCCAGAACTTTACTCCCCGCCTCTGGATCTGATACCAGCAGTCCCCGGGCATATTGCATGAGCACCTTCAGCCTCATGGTGATATGAAACCAGTCCAGCACATGCGTTGACTCAGGGTACATACCGAACTGGAGGTCCCTGAGATTATCCGCGCCGTCGGACAGAAAAAATATCTGCTGGTTGGCCTGCATTCCCTGCGCTGAAAGGTGGGTCATGAGCCTGCGTTCCGGATGACAGTCATCCTTCTGAACAAAACCGAAGCGGCGGGTGTCAGCAGGCGCACCAACGGAAAAAGACTTCCCGGCAATAATTTCAAAATTACGCTTTTTGTCATCCCGATCGCGAACATAACCACCATCTATACCCACCACAAGCGGTTTTCCTGGCCTGGGCAGGTTCCCCCAGTCGCGGGGGCAGCCGGAAAGAAAACCTGAATGAGCTTCAGCCTCAGCGTCAAGACGCTGCGCCACCTGGCATAAATGATTCCTCACCGTTGAGGCATTCAGGCTGTGGCCCACCGGCAGAATATCTTTCAGCAGACGAGTCGTCATTTCATAGGAGATCATCGAGGCCCAGCGGGTTTCAATATATTTCAGTGCCGGGTGAGAATAATCGCCGGCCCAGTCGCTGAGCAAACTGACTGTCTTTGTATCACTCTCTTCACAACGGCACCGGTACACCCGAAGCCCGGATACCGGAATAACGCCAAACAGCGTCCGGTACCGTATTTTCTGTTTGCCTTTGATTCTGCGCGCAGCAAGGCAGTGAGGGCACCGGATATGGTGTTGAGTATATTCGTCTGCCTGCAGCTGGACCACCGACTGCTGGACCGTATTCAGCAACAGCTTGGATTCTGACACCGATAATCCGATGTCGTTCCGGGTCTCCCCTGATTTCTGGATTGTCATCAGTTCCTCCGTTCGACTGGAGCCTGATTCATCGGTGATGACTATCTGGAGCGTCAGTTGCATCATTGCCTCCTGCTGTGGTGGATGACTATCTCCCGGCTACTGGTTGTTCATCTGGTGACGAAGCTTATAATATGTGGAAACGCCAAGGCCCGCATGGTCGCAGGCGATCCTGAGCCTGACCCCTCTGCTTCTGAGTGCGTCAATTTCCTGGATCTTTTTGATATCGGCGCCGGGGCGCCCTGTTTTTTCACCCCGTGCTTTTTTCGCGGCGATGCCGTCGGCCTGCCTTTCCTTCAGTAAGGCTCGTTCAAACTGGCTGAATGCCGACATCATGTGCAGCTGCAGTTCCTGCATCGGATTGTTTGTGCCGGCGCTGAACGTCAGCTGCTCTTTCAGAAAAATAAGGGTAACGCCCTGGTCACGAAGCCGGGTGGTGACAGCGCACATATCCGACATATTCCGGCAAAGGCGATCGATGGAATGAACCAGAAGCGTATCACCAGGGCGTAATTGCCCCAGGAGTTCCTGTAACCCCGGGCGGTTTGTGTCCTTCGCGCTGGCATGCTCAACACAAATTTTATCAGGCTGAAAACCCGCCTTTGACAATGCCTCTTCCTGACGGGCCGTATTCTGATCGGCCGAGCTTACCCTGATGTAGGCATATTGCACGCAAAACCTCCGGAAGGTCTTTAAACATCATAGAGATTTAAAGAATAATCCATAAACACTGATTTAGGGAGGTTTATAGACATTTTTTCGGGGATCTGAGAGGCATGCTGAAAACGTATACCTTTATAGACATCAGTCAGCGACGACGGCCCAGCCAGATAACTTCAGGCTCCAGTACCGGAGATGCAAGGTCGAGCCTGCTCAGTTGCCGGTTGATTTTGTGGCGGTTGAACCTGACAGCATCCAGGTCGTCAGCAAAAGGGCGGATCTCGCCGACCGTTGTTTCATCATCCGCATTAACGATAGCTTCAAGAAACGCCAGGGTTTTATCGAACTCATCCGCAGCTGTGGCTCCGGGCATACCATGGCCGCTTATACAAAACGGCGCTTTCAGCGTAGAGTTTTCATAAATGGCCTCAACACGAATGTCATGAAGCCAGTGCTCAAAGAAATTGTATTCATAGGTAAAGCGATCGCCAGCATCAAAAGCAAAATCATCAATCACGACCCGGAACGGATTATCGACAAAACCGATGCCTCCTTCGTAGGAGATACCGTAATCTTTGCCATAAATGTGAAATTGATGGAGATGGTCGTCCCCCCAGCCCTGCACTATCTGGAAAATGAAGTGAAGCGCGGCCAGTGACGTGTCGGCAGCAATTCTCAGCCGACGCCAGACCATCGGACTGACTCCATGAACTGCTATTTTGATGACGTAGATCTTCATAGTCAGCAGGTATTGTTATGAAATGATGGTGGTTATTTTAACCCCTGTAGATGGCATCATTCGATGGCTGCCCCGAGGTTTTTCATGCTCTCCAAATTGTCGTCTCCAGGTCATTTGGTGAGCGTGTAACCAGCTTTCAGGAAATGCAGATGGCCATCACCGGCTTTGCTGCGCGGGCAGGAGAAAAGCTGCGTCAGGAAAAGCAGCACTGTCGTGCGATCAGTGTCTTTATCCGAACCAGCCCGTTTTCACCCCGGGATGCGCCCTGTGCCAGCCAGGCGACGGAGACGCTACTGGTAGCCACTCAGGACAGCCGGGACATCATTGCCGCTGCCCAGCGTGCGCTTGCGCGCATCTGGCGTGATGGCTACCGGTACGCAAAGGCTGGTATCATGCTGGCCGATTTTTCCGGCCGCGAGGCACAACTTAATCTGTTTGATGAATGTGCTCCCCGTCCTGACAGCGAAGCCCTGATGAATGCCGTCGATCGGATTAACCGCGCCGGTAAGGGCCGCATTTTTTTTGCCGGCCAGGGGATCAATGTGGGGTTCGCGATGCGCAGGGAAATGCTGAGTCCGGAATACACGACAGACTGGAACGCCTTGCCGCGTGCTTTCATGAGATAAGCGATATCTGGATTTTATAGATGTAAAATCATATGGTTACATTATTAACGTATGGTTCTTCCCCATTGGGCTTCAGACCTCCTGTACCGCGTTTTCCTGTTGAGACAACACCTACCCGGCGAAAACTAAAACCGGGTAGGATGTCATCAGTACAGGGCAATGACAGGTTTTTTGATGCCGCAGGCGTGAGCGTAGCGGGTCAGAGTGTCGATGCTGGCTTTGGTGATGTTGTTTTCCAGGCGGGAAATAACCGGAGGTGTAACCCCCATGCGTTCAGCAACCTGCGCTTTTGTCAGGTTGTCATGTTTACGCCATTCCGCAAGTAGCTCTCTGAGCTTCTCCTTGCGTTCTTCTTCCTGCCATGCAGCGCGATATTCGTCGTCCTGCATCCACTCGTTATGCAGTTCTTTATGGCTTACCAGTTTCATTAAGTACCTCCGCTAACCGCTTTTTGGCGAGATCGATTTCTTTCGCTGGCGTTTTCTGTGACTTCTTGATGAAAACCCGGAGCATGATGATGGTATTGCCTTTGTGGTATACCCAGATGCCCCTGGCTATGTCCGTCCCCATCGTGCGGATCTCAAAAAGTCCATCGCCCAGGGGCTTCGTGTCCGGCTCCCGCAGTAATCGGGCATCATACTCCAGTTTGCCGATGAGACGGTCAAACTTCACCCTGATTTTTACGGGTAATGCTGTGGCTTCTTCCCTGGCTTCCGGGTGATAAACAACGCTAAACATGTGACCTCCCATTTCCATTAATATTAACCTATAGGCTAATGTTAGGCAAGGTGAAAATTAACCTGTAAGCTAATTTTTAGGGAGGGGTATGCGACCAGCTATGACACGGACCCAGCATTGACAAAAGGCTCTAAAATTGTATTTTTTAACTTTTACGTTCCTTTTTACATCAGTGCCTTAACATTTTTTCTATGTACTGAACGAAGGGATAATTTTGAGACAAGGATACAATTATATGAAAGTGAATTATCTGGCACCGTTATTATGTATTGGCGTGTTGGCGCTGACCGGTTGTAACGATCCAAAGAAACCCTCC
Organism: Klebsiella sp. P1954; assembly: GCF_018199955.1. Lineage (NCBI taxonomy): Bacteria > Pseudomonadati > Pseudomonadota > Gammaproteobacteria > Enterobacterales > Enterobacteriaceae > Klebsiella > Klebsiella sp. P1954. The sequence continues at coordinate 27,687 of NZ_CP073375.1, forward strand.
GAAAGTAATTTCAAAGAAGCCGCACAGCAGTATCTGGATACTGTATACCCGGCATGTTATATCAAAGCTAATTTCCCTTACAAAACAGATGGTTTCAACATTAACAACATGCCAGAAATATTGCATGCAATGGCAGAAAAAGGGTTGTTAACTGAAACAGAATTATCGCGTAAACATATTGATGCCACATGGGGGATTAAAGAACGAGATATAGTCGTTAACAGTTATGACCTGACGGAAGAAGGGAAAAAATACTACAAGCAAGATGCGGCTAAAAATATGCGAGGTGAGAATCTTGGTGGATTCTGCTTTGGAAAAGCAACAGTAACAGACGTCAGTAATTTCACTGAACCATCTGATGCAATGGGGCAGAAAATTTCCCGAGTGACTTTTACATATAAAGTTAGTGATATACCTGACTGGGCAAAATCACCTGAGATTCTGAATGCCGACCGTCAGATAAAAAAAGACGTAAACTCAGAACATGATGGTGTGAAAGTGACCAATGTTTTCCTCCTGACTAATAACGGATGGATACATCAAAAGTTATTTGGTAAATGATTAACCCTAAGTGATAGGGCGTGTTTTGAGATAGTTAGCGAAGATGAGGCACTTGCGGTTATCTGGCCGTGAGTGCCTGGACGGTACGTTCACCTCTGAAAAAACAGGCCTGCCGCTCTGACGAGGCCTGTTTTAATTCTCAGATATAAACTGTCCAGAAAATGGCGATGGCAGTAAAGAAAATCGCCATTTTAAACGATGCTCTGGTTTTCCTTTCCTCCGCAGAAATCATCGCGTGGAGTGCTTCTTTTTTATCATGTATGGTTAAACTGCCAGGCAGTTCAGGCCACCTTTTCTGTAACTGCATGGTTTCCAGTTTCTTCAGTGAGGACTGATTATAAACCCCGTACGCCCACAGCAGTAATGCCAGTCCCGGCGGCGTGAGCTTAATGAATAAATTAAAAATATCAGTTTCTTGGGTCATCTGATTTCCTTTGTCTTCGTCAGGCAGTACAGGACTCTATAATAGAGGGATTCTGACGACGGACAACCATCCTACCGTGGTGCATAACCCTCTTCCGCCAGTGCTTTCATGAGCTGATTGATACCATCCATCATCAGGTATGCCTCAATATCAGACGTTGCCAGCCGGCGGCAGTCACTGAATCCCTGCCGCTTGACCAGCTGTGCGAGCGCCTGTGCTTCCCTGTGCGTCAGCTGCAGATTCACCTCAACGGGTTTTTCATGGCGTATTTCATCATTCATCGTCAGACTCCTGTTCTGTCGTACCGGTGTGGGTGGCGAGCCTGTAACGGGAACGTTGTTCGTCCATCCCGAAAGAGTAGCGCGTCAGCATCTCCAGGTCGTCCTTATCCATCAGACGTTGCTTCTCCTTCAGGTGCGCCATGACCCTATTGATAATCTCCCGATCGTCCGGCCAGAAATACCCGCCGTTGCGTTCCGGATTGCGCTTACCCAGCATTTCTTCGTGCCAGATATCCTCCCACCAGATGTTTTCCCGGCCGCAGCGTTTTGTGATCAGCAGCGGGTGACAGTCGTTCTCTTCAAATTCATACTTCAGCCGTCCCCGGGCGATATCGTAACTTTTCACGAACACATCGTTAATGGTATAGAAAATATACAGCTGCTCGAGCATGGCGAAAAAATCGCACAGATCGTGAAAACCGGTATTGCCGACGTGTTCGCTCAGGTGGAGGTTAGTCCAGAAGATCTCCGCCTGCAGGCTGTTGCGGAACTCACGCAGGATGAGAATACTCCCCTCCGGGGAGTCTTCGCGGATGAGGCTGATCTTATAGACCGGATTGCCGGCGGCGTCTGGCGTCAGCAGGGCGCGCGCATCGTCATACGCGCTGCCGTGGCCGTTAAGGCGTCGCTGCGAACCGAACGCGAACGGGCGTCCCTCGCCGAATTTCAGCCAGCGTGCGGAACAGCCCAGGTAAGTGGCCAGACGGTCGGCCTGCTCAAAATCCGGGACGTCGTGGCCGGAAAACCAGTTCATCACCGCCAGTGGGTTGGCCTCACCGAGGCGCTCCGCCAGGGCGGCCGCGTCCATCGGCGGCTGGTAATTGGGGCCGGGGCGGGAGGCCGCTTCGTTGACCAGGGGTAACAGGTGCCTGAGGCGGGCGCTCAGCTCCCGGCGGTAACGATCGGCGCCGGTAAGAGCTGCTTCACGCTGCACGGACTGTGCGATCACAAAACGGGCGTGCGCCTCGGTGCTGCGCTCCTGGCGGGCGGCTTCCTGCTCAAACTGCCTGTAGATTTCATCTGGGATGTTGCGGACGTTCAGACGCTGCATGGCGTTCTCCTGGCTGACTGATTTTCAGTCACTATGCCTGTCAGAATGCAATGAGTCAATATGTGATCGTTTGGTGTTTTTTGGTGTCTTCATATGGTGATCATTTTGATGTCATCTTTATCAGGGAGTGTCGTTTTGCGGTCCGTTGCGGTTTAGCGGTATTCTCCGCAGCGCCGCCACTTATCCACCGTTTCTGTGGATAACGCTATATGTAGTGGCTCCGTCAGCTGAGAACGGCACAAGATATGGTGTCCGCGCCGGCAGCCGCGCGGCCGCTCCCCTGCCTTCCTTCCCCTGTTGATTTCGCTTTTCACGGTATTTACGTTTTTTCCGCAATTGTGGCACCGGCCAAAAGGTATTTTCCGGTGGTTGCGGGCGTAAAAGTCACAGGGTGAAAAAATAAGGGGGCAAATTATCAGCCGGCCTGATGTGTGAAGCCCGGCAGGGTTATACAGGGCAGGTGAAAAGGGACAGGGAGAAGCATCATGAAGACGCCAGGCATGCTGTTTGTGCTGCAGCTGTGCGCCGGGTTCCTGACGGGCCGTGATATCAGACAGGAAGTGCGCGTGAAAAAGACGACGAGTCCATTTTGCCCTTCAGTGCCTGTTTAACCGCCTCAAATGCTTCCTGATGTTTGATATCCATCGCGTCTCCTGTTGTGTTTACGGCGGATTTAGTGTTTTAATATGCATTAAAATGTTCAAATATGAACATTTTCAGACTGTAAACACAGGCGGAATATAACAAACTAATCCACCCGTACAGAGCATGGGAGTGCGGCGAATTGACCGGATTTGACTTGATCCTTTGGCGACGGGGCCTGAACTGGACCCAGGAACGCGCCGCGGCAGAGCTCGGCATCAGCCGTACCAGCCTGGTAAAATATGAGGACGGTGAGGCTGTGCCCCGGACGATACAACTTGCCACCGCTGCACTCACGCTGAAAGCGGAATGGCCAACAATGAAGACCATGAGCAAAGACAGGCTGCTGCGGCAGCTGAAGAACGAAGTGCTGAGGCTCAGTAATGAATGAGTCCATCCCTGTTATCGGCTCTTTTATCCCGTATCCGGGATCCCGGCTGCCGGCAGAAATGGTTCATCCTCAACAGGAGATTATATGAAACTAAAAGGATACGTCACCGCTCTGCCGGTGCTGCTGCTGACAGGGTGCGCTGTGCTACCCGGACAACCCACCGATTATGGGCGCTTCTGTAACGTATCAGGCATCGCCAGCCACGGTGAAACCTACCGTGTCAGTGACAGCCAGGATTTCTGGTTAACCCCGAACGGCCGCTATCTCAGCCAGGCTGAGTACAGCAGCCCGGCAGATACGCTTCAGAAACTGACGGGTGTGGTCAGTGGTGAAGATCCTGACCAGGCGCGGAAGAAGGCTGTCAGGGTACGGGTGTTCCGAGTCGAAAGTGAGAGCGCGAGTAAAGGTGCGTGCCTGCCCGTGCGTTATGACGACAACAACGCACGGCGGAAAATGGATTCGCTGACTAACGGCCGGCGTATGAAGGTGTACAGTGAAGATGCTGGTCAGTCCGGCCAGCAGATTTACGATAACAGTCGCGGTGCCGGCTTCAGTTACAGGTTACTATGAGCCGGTTTCGGCAAAAAACACTTTAAAATTCAGCCTCCTGCCGGCTGATTACCGGATTTTAAAAAATTGAACACTTTTCCCCTGCAAATTCCTCAGAATTCACGTAGCGACGCCATCGAGACCGGGCGCGTGGCATACGTCTACTTCGATTATGCCGATGCACTGGCGCTGCGGGAGATGGCCAGCCAGGCTGATTTACCCAAATACCTGCTGGCCCCGGAGGTGTCGTTATTTCTGCGATATGTGCCTGACCTGCGCCAGCAGGTCCTTTTCGACACCCTCTGGAACACGGGCGCACGCATTAATGAGGCGCTGGCGCTGACCGGCGCCAGCTTTCAGCTTGACGGTTCCCGGCCGTTTGTCCGGCTGAAGACGCTTAAACAGCGTCAGCGCGGGCGTGGGAGACCCGGGAAGGATGAGGCGGTGTTCCGTATTGTTCCTCTGACCGATCCTCAATATGTCAGAAAGGTGCGTGAGTTTCTGACCACCCTGCGTATTGGCAAACAGCAGCTGCTCTGGCCGGTGCAGAGTGATAACACGCCGCGTAACTGGATCAGGAAAGCGCTGGACCTCGCAAAACGTGACTCTGTCACTTTTAGTATCCCCGTCACCTGCCACACGTTCCGGCACAGCTTCTGTATGCACCTGATCCAGCATGGGGTTCCTCTGAAAGTTGTGCAGGCCTACGCCGGGCATTCCCGGCTGGAAACCACTGAAACCTACACGCGCGTGTTTGCGCTCGATGTCGGGCGTCAGTATGGCGTCCGATTCAGCCTTCCTGACAGTCATTTAACACTTCCGGAATAATCCTCATTCCATCCTTATATTTCCATATAAATCTAAATTAATCCTTAATGTTTCTTTATCAGGCCGTTTGCAGGACGGTCTGGCCCTCGTTTGTTGGTTTTTGTTCGTTATTTTTCTGTATTTTTCTACATTAGTGCGTCTTTTTGTCTTTACACGCAAACCCGGATACGTAATAATCCATTTGAATGTTGTATTTTTCCTGATGGATACGGTTTTTTTCTAAATAATGTGAGGTTTGAAATGCGTATTTTTGTTGACGACGGTTCCACCAATATCAAACTGGCATGGGTGGCAGACGGTGAAGTGAAAACGTTGATCAGTCCGAACAGCTTTAAACCAGAATGGTCCATGACGCTGCTGACTGATTCAACGGGGCCGGCTTCCGCCAACTATGAAATTGACGGGGAAAAGTACAGCTTTGACCAGCTGAGCCCTGATGCCGTGCGCACCACGGAAACCCGCTATCAGTACAGTGATGTGAATGTAGTCGCTATCCACCACGCGCTGATGCAGTCCGGCATTGAACCGCAACCGGTTGACATTGTTGTGACGCTGCCGCTGGGCGAGTATCTGGATGAGAACGATCAGCCTGATATGGCCAAAATCGAGCGGAAAAAAGCGAACGTGAAACGCGCGGTGACCGTTCAGGGGCATGAGAGCTTTACCGTGCGTAAAGTCAGTGTGCTGCCAGAGTCGGTCCCTGCAGGCTTCAGTGTGCTGAAGGATCTGGACGATCTGGACTCCCTGCTGATTGTCGATATCGGTGGAACGACGCTGGATATCGCGCACGTTCGCAGCAAAATGTCCGGGTTCACCAAGACGCATTGCGATCCTAAAACCGGCGTATCCATCATCACCGAGGCCGTAAAACACGCACTGGATACCAGCGTGAGTACCCGTACCAGTTCATATTTTGCCGACCGTCTGATCCAGGCGCGAAATGACGATAGTTTTCTTTCCCGTTATCTTCAGAACGCTGACCAGCGGGCCCAGGTAATGAAGGTGCTGCACGAGCGTGAAAAAGCCCTGACGCACCGCGTCACCGATTCAGTTGGCCGCTTTGCCGGCTTCACACACGTCATGGTTGTCGGGGGCGGCGCCAGCCTGGTCGCCAGCGCAGTGAAGCAGGCCACGGGGGTGAGTGACGATCGCTTCTTCGTCAGCGATAACCCGCAGTTCGATCTGGTATTGGGCATGGTGGCAATGAAGGGCTGAGTATGACTGATAACCGTAAGTGCTCGTTTTATATCTATCCGGATCGCAATGCGGCGGACCGGGTAGCCGACGGATTTCTTGAGAAACTGCCTCAGAAAGAGCGCGGCCGCGCGATGCGCGCCATGATGCTCTGTGGTGCCGCGCTGATGAAACAGGACGAACGCCTGCCGTTCCTGATCGCTGAATTTCTGACGGAAGGCACCTCGATGCAGGATATTCAGCGGATCATCAGCAGTACGCTGCCGCAGCAGGATACAGGAGAGATGGCGCGTCTGTTTGAGGCGTTTCTGCAGGCCACCGGCGGCGCCAGTAATACGTTACCGCCGACAGGCGGATCAAGGCCGGAAAACAGCCCTGCCGTGACTCCCGAACCGGCGGCACCGGAGGATAAGAATCTGGAAGAAACCCGTAAGAACGTCCAGCATCTGTTCCCGGATGATGACTAAGGTGAACTTCCGCGCCATCGCTGACAGCTCTAATGTGGAAAATGTGGTGCTGATCAGCGGTGTGCCTGCAGCAGCGGCAGACACTCTGCCGCCGGCAATTTAACTTGATTATATGGCTCATTCGCCGTATTGTTAAGGCTCATTTTTCGGTAGCGCCCCGCCTGGCGAAGGAGTAAAACCATGCAATCATTCCCCCTGTTCGTTTCCCGTGCTGTACCGGTGATCATCAGTGACCATTGCCTGCGGCAGCAGCGCAGCTCCCTGCACCACACGTCATGCCAGATTAACCTGAGTTCAGGAAGTCACCTGCGCTCATGGCCTTTCTGCACGCTATCCAGGCGGGAAATAAGCGACCGGCAACCGGCTAAGCCCCGCGGTTACTGGTTCAGTCACTGTGGCCGGGATGTCATGTTTACGGGGCATATCGATGAGGCAGATCCTATGAAACAGGTCTACTACAACGAAGGCTGGAGCGGTTCGAGCAAGTATACGTTTGAAGTTTATCAGCAGGAGAACGGGAGTTACCGGGCGCTGGTCCGCAAATGGAATGGCAAAATCAATAAGGTGCAGCAGGAAACACAGTACCTGTCTGACACGCGAGAGGGACTGAAACTCCAGGACTATCCCCGCACGCGCCAGGTGAAAATATTTCTGAATTCTGACTTCTGGGAGAAGGGTGATGATTAAGATGGTTAGCGTCGTTCCGCAGCCGGAAACGGTGAAGATGCTCCGGGGAAAAATGGGCATGACTGAAACCGCATTAGGGGCCGTCATGGGGTATGAACTGCGCGCCTGGCAGCGTAAGGAAGCCATCAGCGACGACCTCAGTCAGTACAACAAGACCAGTCTTCGGCCGGGCGAATATAACATGCTGATGCTGATCGCCGGCGTGCATCCTGATTACCGCCTGAACAGGACATTCAGCCCGGATGATATGGTTAAAGAGCCTGCCACGGCCGAAGACGTTCGCCGCCTGCGTCTGGCGCTGGGGCTGAAACACGCAGAAATTGCAGCGCTGTTTGGCTATAAGCCGGCGTCATGGCAGACCAAAGAGAAGGCCGCACAGCGTGGCGTGAAGCTCAAGACCGGGGAATTCAACTTCCTGTTACTGCTGGCCGGTGAGCATCCGTCACTGCAGCTGGTTGAAAAAGTGAAACAAGATCAGCTGCCGACCTGATAAAAGCCCGTTAATTCTGGTTTTTTTATAAAATACTGTATTTACATATAGGACAAAATGTCCTAATATATATTTGTGGCCGGGCAAGGTGCTCAGGTCCCCTACCGAGGGAAATATATGAAATTTTCAGCAGAAGAACTCAACATTATCCGCCAGGCGGATGCCATTATTGCCAGCAAAATTACCACCACGGATTTTATTACCGGTGCAGACGCCGCGCGTTCCTTGCTGCGGTTTCGTCTTGCTGCAGAACCACGCGAATCATTCTGCGCGTTCTTTCTCAACAGTCAGAATGGCGTGATCGCCTTTGAAGAACTGTTTCAGGGAACTATCAACAGTGTCACCGTTCATCCGCGTATCGTCCTGCAACGCGCCCTGCATCATAATGCCGCCGCCGTGGTACTGGCGCATAACCATCCTTCCGCTTTCACTGAACCCAGTCAGGCTGACAAGCTGATCACCGAGCGTCTGGCGCAGGTGCTGGGGATGGTTGACGTCAAAGTCCTCGATCACCTGATTGTGGGCGGCTGCGATATTTTCTCTTTTGCTGAACATGGTCTGATTTGACAACCGCGGCCGCACAGTGGTGCGGCCGGCTCTGGAGGCTTGCTATGGGCAATAAATATACCGTGCCACTGAACGTGGGCGCAATCCGCGAAAGCTGTTTCCGTCCCGCTGACAAATGGACCCCGCCGACGGGGGATGAACTCCGCTATTTGCTGGAAAATGTGCTCAACCTGAGTCAGGAGGGGCTTGCGCGACATGTTGGCGTTAACGGCAGAACGGTGCGCCGCTGGGTGAACGGAGAAAGCGACATCGCGTATTCCGTCTGGTGCATCCTTTGCATCGATGCCGGCTTACCGCCGATCTGGAAATAGCAGCGCAAAACACCGGCGCGAAAATGTGCTTCCTGAAGAGAAGCTGAAGGGCTTGTGCAACTGCGAACCGCAGTACCGAACATCGGTACTGGAATCCAGTGAGGGGCTGAGCCGCTATCTGGCCGGGGCTGAAAACTGAGAAGGTGGCCGCCTCCTGCAGGGGCTGTACGGGCATTAAACCTGTATTGCTCTGAAACGCGCTGTACGCCTCTCTGAGTGCTTCTTTAAAAAAGCTGCAACCTTCTCGCATTAATCGCTTTGACGTGTCCAGGCGCGCATTCAGCCCCATTCTGATTTGATTTCGGCCTGGTATTTGCCAGTGAGCCTACTTTAGATATCCGCAGAGCGTTTCCTTCCTGTTCATTTCAGGTCAGTTGCCGTCATTCCCTGGTGGCTCCACCGTTCCCTCAGCGGGTTCAGGCTATCGCGGGTGTCTGATGCCTGGACCTCTGCACCATGCCGGCAAAGTGCCGCCATCTGGATCTAAAAGCAATATTTACAGGGACAGGCGTCAAGGGAAAAACAAAGAAAAGTAATCATATAATGCTTGCTTTATATGGCTCATTAGACGTATAATAATCACATCGAAAGGCAATGAGGCTTTTCGCGGTAGCGCCCCGACTGGCGCAGGAGTAAAAAATTATGAGTAAAGCACTGACCCCTTCCCAGCTTAAAGCTGAACTGGACACGCAGAAAGATGCGCTGCTGAAGGCGTGCCTGTATGCCCTCAACGAAATCCCTAACCGCCGTTTAAGTGGTCCATATTCATCCACGTATGCGCTGGCCGCGCAGGTCAGTAAACTGCTCCAGAGCTGCAAATAATCATTGAAGGGCTGGCATTACCAGCCCTGTTCAACCCTTACGGTAGCGCCCCGCATGGCGCAGGAGTCTGAAATGTCATCTAAAAATACTCTCCCGTCAGTCGATCTGATGTACTGCCAGCATGGCGGTGAAGTGATCCCGTCCATTGCTATTGAGCGCATCATCTCGTTGCGGGATGAAGGTATCCGCGTCTATCTCGACGGCATAGACAAGCTGCGAAAAGCGCGCGATCTGATGCAGCAGGCCGGAGGCTGCCAGTACCTCTATGACTACGACAAAGCCGTAGAGAGCGCCATCAAATGGAGCGACACCACGCCAGATCAGGCCGAAACGGCTATTTCCCGCGTTATCGACGGAAAAATCTGGGATCGGCTGATGACGGAAACCGGTATGTATACGCTGATGAGCAACAAGCAACGTCAGGAATGGGATCGGCAGGTGGCAGGCAAAGAAATGCCGCCGATAACGCTGGATAACGTTATGAGTACGTTCCGGCACCTGAACGCAAGCAAGGCTGATACCTTCACGCAAGGGCTGATTGATATCTTTAAATCCCTGTCGTGGGATTATAAAACCAATAACCCCTGCATGTTTGGCAAGCGTATCATCATCGCGCCGTTGCTCGATGTCTGGCGCAGTGGCTGGGTGCGCTTCAGCTCAGACGGGCACACCAAAATTGACGATCTGGCGCGGCCGTTCTACGTGCTGGACGGGCGTAACGTGCCTGATTACCGCGTTTCTGACGGTGCCAGACTGGATGCCTTTTTCAGTGAAAACCAGTTCAACGGTAAGGTGTTCGAGTGTGATTACTTCAGCGTGCGATATTACAAAAAGGGCAGCGCCCACATTACGTTTAAACGCCCGGAGCTGGTTGAGAAGATCAATAATCTGGTTGCCAGTCACTATCCCGGAATGTTACCCCCTCGCGTGTAATGCAGACGGCAGGCCGCATTTGCGGCCTGAAATATAAACAGGGAAAGGAAGTATTCCCCGGCCTGAGAAAATCATGCCGGGCATGTATTTATTGCTTGAATAATATGGCTCATTAGACGTATAATGATCACATCGAAAGGCAATGAGGCTTTTCGCGGTACCGCCCCGACTGGCGCAGGAGTAATAAACATGGCTATTCAATCCCTTCAGTTCCGTAACGGCTCCGTTTCTCTTGGTGATGTTTTTGTTTCCAGCTGGGGTTATGAGCAGACAAATACCTGTTTTTATCAGGTGATCGCCCTGCGCGGTAAGAAAACCGCTGTACTGCGCCGCATCGCTGCGCAGCAGGTGAAAGCAGACAGTGCAATGTCTGGCGAGTTAAAGCCGGTATTGAACGACTTTAAAGGCGAACCCGTGACCCGTCGCATCTGTGAAAACCATGAGCATCCGTCTGTCAGCATTGACGAGTACGAACAGGCTTATAAGACCGATCCTAACGAAAGCCATTTTTACAGCACCTGGGGCTGACCGCCTGCCACGCCCCGCAAGGGGCGTATAGTCGAAGACTTATTCAACCAAAACGTGAATACTATGCGAAATAACAAGGCGCTCAGGACGCAGATACATGGCGGAAACAGTTTATCAGGCGCGGAGGCGTTTTTACCTTCTCCGTTTTCGGCGCAGTCGTAACCCGGACACACTGGAAAAAATGTACGAATCCATGCGGGATCGTGGACAGGTGCCGGAGGAGGACACCGCGGCTTTTGAGGCTGCCGCCGACCATCGCCGCGCAGAGCTGGCATCGGGATGCATCTGGGATAAGATCCCGCCGCATGTCTGGCAGTATGTAAAATAATCACAGCGCCCCCACGAGGGGCGTTTTTTTGCTTGCGCATATGTCTCATTAGACGTATAATGTTTTTACTGATTCAAATCAGTACCTTCCTAAATAGCCTTACAGGTGCATTATGACCTCTTCTGAAATCCTCCATAACCTCCCTCAGATTATCACGGCCGTGGCCGCCCTCATTACTGCCATTACCGGGCTGATTAAAGTCATGAAGGATAAGGGTAAGGACTGAACCGCCGCAGGGGGCGACAGCCCCCTGCATCCCTAACCGGCAGCGCCCCGACTGGCGCAGGAGTAAAAAAAAGTGACAACGCTGCATATTCAAGACATTCCCACTGATGGCGCGCCGCCTGTTTGTGCAGGCCGCTCAATCTCAGATGATGACCTTTGCGCCTCATGCCAGCATCTCGACTATCGCCCTGGGCACCTCAGCGCCTGCCTGCTGTCAGGTTGCGGGCGTGACGACTGGCCTTCAGAACTGGATGCAAACGGCTACAGCGTTGCCTGTAGCGGCTATGAGCGTGAAAAATCGCTTGATTAACATGGCTCATTAGACGTACAATAATTACATCGAAAGGCATCCGGTCTTTCGCGGCAGCGCCCCGTCTGGCGCAGGAGTTTTACAATGCACGGTAACGTAAATGAAATTTGCGCAAGGCTTCTCGACAGTTTTGATCCACAGCAGCGGATCAGCCTGCTGATCTGGACTGCTGAAGATGTCCATGACTGCACCAGTGATATGAACCTCACTGACGATGAGGCCGAAGCCGTTCTGGCAGAAATCGCGGAATGCAGTTCACACAGCCGTTATGGCGTCGGAAAAGATACCGTCTGGAGCCTGGCAAAGCAGGTGCGCGAAGATGCCGCCCGCGATCGAAAAATAGAGGTCAATGCCGAGGCGCTGCAAAAAGTCGTGGCGCTGGCGGCGCAGTTTATCCGGCTGGAAGAAATCCAGTCTGGTGAAGGAGCTGCACGCCGACTTTATCCGCAGGAGTCTGAGGCGCTGGAGTGCATCACGAAGGTGATTAACGGCTAATTCACGCAGTAACGCAGCGAACTTTCACAGTAGCGCCCCGACTGGCGCAGGAGGAAAAAACATGTCCCAGAATGAAGCCTATTACGACACGCTGGCCCTGATTGAAAAGGGGCAATGGTGTTTCGGCAGTATGGACGAAGAAAACGAAGAGCGGGCAATCAAGGCCGCTAAGGCGCTGGCGCTGTTTGCGCGCCTGAATGAGCAGGACTGCGACGGACACCCGGTTTCCGAAATCATCGTTGATTTTATCGCTAACCTGATGCACCTGGGGGAAGCGATAAATTTTCGTGTGCTCGATGAGGAAAGCGCGGTGATCCCGTTGGTCAGGATCGCAGCCGTACACTTTAACGCTGAAACAACGTCATAGTAATCATGTGAATCAGAAGGGGGCAGGCGTGATCCTGCCCCCAAAAATGGACAGGGGAAAGAGTTCTCCCGCCTGAAAATATTCAGGCAGGCGGGAATATTTTGCTTGATTAATATGGCTCATTAGACGTATAATAATCACATCGAAAGGCAATGAGGCTTTTCGCGGTAGCGCCCCGACTGGCGCAGGAGTACAGAAAATGTCTACTGAACTGAATCAACCCGCCATCACTGCACGCATTATCCCCAATAACCGCCGCATGGCCTTTCTGCCACGCCTGTTCGGCGCCTGGTATCTCACAGGTGAGGCCGGTGTCTACAACCACGCACGTTCTCTCTGCGCCGATTATCAAGGCGGTTCCTGGGAGTTCGCCGAACTGTCTTGCGGTAGCGGCTTCATGTACCCACTGAGCGCAGAGCGCTTCACGGTATCGGTTAGCGGTAACTGGTTCGAAGGGGAACTGTCCGCAGAAGCTACCGGTATCGTGCTGACCCTGTTCACCCTGAACCACATGATCTGGCACGCACATGATGCCGGCTATGAGCACATCTGCGACATGCTGATCACCCAGCAGGAAAAGCTCAAATTATATGCCGACCAGCACGCCGAAGCCGGTTTGATTTACCGCGCGATTGACTGAAGCGGCGGCCCCCGCGAGGGGGCCAATACTGACAGGGGGAAAAATGTTAACACTAACTGATATTCGCGCCAGCAATACGGTGCTGGTTACGGAATTTGACGGCGTGCGTGCTGTGCATTTCTGTCTGCATGAAAAATTAAGCGGTAGCGACAACGATCTGTGGTTTCCGCTTGCCAATGGGGCCGACCTGTTCGAGGCACTGGAAAGCATTATGTGCATCAATTTTGCCGCTGCTAACGTTGTCTCGCTGGAGTTCCTGCGGCAGAACGGGAAGTGCAAAGACTACCGGATCACCTACAACAAGGCCAAATTCAAGCCATTATGTTAGATATCTGACATCATTAAATGTTCATATTTGAACAAAATTAAATTAAAAAATACGTCTGATAAGTTGATAAAATGGCTCATTAGACGTATAATTATTACATCGAAAGGCAGTTGAGCCTTTCGCGGTAGCGCCCCGACTGGCGACGAGGTAAAAAAAATGGAACTCAATGATACTGCAAAATTACCTGACTCTGATGCACGGAAAATTAACGCCGTAGCGTCTCAGGCATACCCTCTTGGCCTCCTGCCTAATCTGAAAATTAACTTCTACTCTATTGACGCCATTCAACTTGAACTGCGTGACAACAGTGGTGATCTTATCTGGCGAGATTTCACGTTCTCCCGCGATTTTATCAACGGTTTTATGCCTTATATCAGACCAATAAATTAGCACTGAATATCGACGGGAGCGGGGGAGAAACTCCCCCGGAAGGAGATTAAGAAATGGTATTAACCGGTATTGAAACAGTAAAGGTAGCGGTGATCTGTACAGGCCACGTCAGCCATCAAGATTCAGAGATTATCCCTGAGTTTCTCTGGAACAACTGGAAAGAATCCGGAGAGTTCTGGATAAGCAGTACTGCTCACGGTTGGTTATTTCGGTTGTGTGCTCTGCCCGATGAATGGGAGGAGCGTCTGAAAAATTTTGGAGTAAGTGATGGCTGCATATCAAATCTTAGAGTGCTGGAATGTGAAGGATATGACTGGGTTCATTTCCAGGCTGATGCACCCATCGTGGAGGAGCTTCAGCACTGGGACTGGTAAAAATCTGGAACACTAAAGGGGGTTTAAAAAGCAGAGAAAAAAAGGGAGCCGGATTGCGAGAACAATCCGGCAGGTTGACAAAAGAAAATGTGAGGTTTGCTTATGTCATTATCCATTCTACAGCTTGCCGAGGATCTTGCAAAGGGTAAGCGAATGAGAGTACCACCGATGAACGGACCGGAGTGGCGACACTTCTGTTTCTGGCTTGAATATTACATGGGATACAGTATGTAAAGTAACGAACGGCGCTCATGGAAGCGCCGTTTTTTTTAACTTTCAGCAGGGGGAATTTCACGCCTGGACTGGCGTTTTATCATCAGTAGATGAAGAGACCCGCTTTCTCTGACGTGTTCTTTTTCCTTCAGTAATCTCTTTTAAATCTTTAAGCGTCACGTCATGAAAACCAAAGTTTTTAAGGTGCTCAAGGATTTCGCTGAGTGTGTATCCCTTGTTTTTAATCAGCGTCTCAATATCACTTTTCAGGGAATCAAGTACATCTCGTTTCTGTAATCTTTCTTGCGTCACATCTGGGAGTTCAGCCAGCTGACCTCGAATAGATTCGATGTCTGTTGTGCTGTACAGCTTCGATTTTTTGGCAACCATTCTGGAATCCTCCACCGGAAAATTTTTCATTGTATCTACCGAAAAAATCATTACAAGCAGAGCAGAATTTTCTGCGTAAAAATTTGGATAACCAGCTCCGGAAATCATAATCCCTTAGCGTTAGAGGAAGCGTAGCCTATCCCGTTCTCTGTGAAACACAGGCGATGATGTGCCTTGCATGAATATCAATATACCTGAACTAGCGCAGCGTACTCCCTTTGTCATCTGGCATACAGGTTGCAAATTTGCTAAACTCATTCGCGAAGTTCAAAAGCGGGACAGGATATGTTTTGTATTACCGCCACCACGGTGGCAGCAATCCAAAACTCCTGGTCAGGGCGAAGCCCCGACACCCCAGACTGTGCTAACTGTTGGACTGAAAGGAAGATTTAGCGTCATGAGTAAGAGTGAGCGACGTAACAGAACAGCCACTCTTCCGCCGGTAAGGTGCCTTCCGGAAGAGCGGGATGAGATACGTCAAAAGGCGGAGGATGCGGGTCTCAGCATAGGTGCATTTATGCTTAGGGCTGCGTTAGGAAGGAAGATTGCTCCGCAGACAGATCACAAGCTCATTAACGAACTCTCACGTCTTGGCGGTTTACAGAAGCATCTCTTTAAAGAAGGGAACGGGGTCGGCAGTAAGGAGTACGCAGAGATACTGCAGGCCATCAAGGCAGCCATTTTCAGGATAGAGCAAAAGAACGACTAAATATGAACGCCATCATTCCACCCAAACGTCGCGACAGAAAGTCCAGCTTTGTTCAGCTGGTCGCGTATGTTTCCGTGCGTGATGATGTTCCGTTAAAAGACGAGCTGAAAGAAGACGAGCGTTTCCAGCGTCCGTCGCGTTCCCGCCAGGCCATTTTTGATCGCCTTGTTGACTACATGAACCGTAGTGAAGGAACGATCATTGAACAGATTTCTGATATGACTCCTGAAGGTGATATACGCTGTTCTGTTGACGGTGTTATCTGCCAGCATAACCTGATGTCAGTTGAAACAGCTGCAATGGAGATGAACAGCATTGCCATGCAGAACACGCATGTTAAGGACGCGGTTTATCACTATATCCTGAGCTGGCAGGAAGATGAAAATCCATCTGACGATCAGGTTTTTGACAGTGTTAAACACTCACTCAAACGCCTGGGTATGGAAGAGCACCAGTACGTAGCGGCGATTCACCGTGACACGGATAATCTGCATGTTCATATTGCTGCTAACCGCGTTCACCCGGTTTCTTATCGCGCGGCTAATGTCTGGAATGACGCGGATAAACTTCAGCGTACCTGCCGGGAACTGGAACTGAAGCACGGATTTAAAGTGGATAACGGAAGCTGGGTTCGTGATGCTGACAACAACATTGTGCGGGCCAGAAAAGGGTATCGCAATGCACCACGTTCAGCGCGACAGCTTGAACACTTCTCTGATAAAGAGTCCCTTCATCATTTTGCAGTCCAGCATGTTCGTAAGCCTGTTAATGCCATGTTCCGTGAGAAGAACGCGTCATGGGAAAAACTGCATCAGGTCATGAATGATGCTGGTTTAATGTTAGAGACTTCCGGCAAAGGGCTGATCGTGCGTGATGTGTGTGGCGACGAGAAACTGGCCGTTAAATCATCGCGGGTTCACCCTGGTATGACGCTTTCCCGTCTTGAGCCTGCGCTGGGAACCTTTGTTCCCTCACCACGTTCTGCGGAAATGGTTAAGCAAAGTGTTCAGACGTCTTACAGTGACAAACTGCATGTCCGCGATCGTGGTGCCCGTGCGGAGCGCCGGCAGGCACGCGCTGACGCCCGTATCGATTTGCGCGAACGCTACGAGAAGTACCGCAACGCCTGGAAAAAACCTGACCTTCATGCCGCTGAACGATTCCGGGCTGTGTCCGCTGCATTTAAAGAACAGAAGACCCATATCCGGGATAACGAGAAAGACGCGCATATGCGTAAGCTCATGTACCACATCGTGGAGTTTGAACGTGAGAAGTCGATGGCAGCGCTGCGTATTGCACTGAAGGCAGAACGCCAGAAGTTGTATGACGAGGGCATGATGCGGCCGCTGACCTACCGTGCCTGGACCGAACAACAGGCGCTTCACGGCGATCAGGCTGCGCTCAGTCAGTTGCGTGGCTGGTCTTACCGACAGAATCGTAAAAACCGGACACCGCAGGCCTCTGACAATATTATTTACTGTGCACCTGCAGATGACACCTCGTTGCTCAAAGCAGATGGTTACGAGGCCCGCCTGCATCGTGACGGCGCGGTTGTCTATTCCCGCCAGGGGCAGGATGCCATCATTGATCGGGGAGACCGCGTTGAAGTCATTAATCCGTATGATGACGGTGACCTCAACACGCGCATTGCCGTTGACATGGTGGCCTGGAAATCAGGCGAGCGTGTCGAATTCAGCCGGGATGGCAGTTTCGCTTATGCTGCCGGCGATGCGGTGGCTGCACACAACCTGCATCATCGTGACAGTATCATCGTGCCGAGTGACCGGGAACAATACGACTATACGCGGGAGAAGTTTAACCAGCTGAAAGGCCGGTATACGGACAGTGAACGGGAAGCACTTCGTCAGCAATATGACGATCGTTATTACGACGATGTTCGCCACAATGACGACAGTAGTTATAAGCCATAAAAACCGCTTCGGTGCAGCATTAAAACGACAGAGCATCTGAGGGGATGTCAGGGTATTTGACTTTGCTGTCGCAGGCGGATCTGAAGGGAATTTCCCCCTGTCCCCACAAGCGTACGCTGATGGCCAGACAGGGAGTGCCAGGAAAAGTTATAATTGTCGCTGAAAGTAATGACCATCCGCCATTCTTTATGGGGGCGGGTAGGATCGTTGCCTTACACTAAACTGCCCCCCCAGGAAAATCATTTACGGATACAATGCTGGCCTTGATTTTGTGTCCGAACTATTTATCTGAATATATTTTCTCGATACTTTTTCGTATATCATTAAGCCTGACTGGTTTTGTAAGAAGCTCAACCCCATCAACTGGACTCTCGCTGGAGTAAGCGCTGATGAAAATAAATGGCGTTTGTGTGTTGGGACCTGAGCCTGTTTTTACTGCCATATAAAGCTCGTCGCCATTCATGATTGGCATTTGCAGGTCACTAAGCACAAGATCGTATGGTTTACGTCGCAACTTCTCCAGCGCCCTTTCCGGAGATGAGGTATATTCTACTTGAAATATACCCTGTAAAATTGATGCGAGCGACTCACAAACCAACTCATCATCATCAATTATCAATATGCTGAGGTCGTTAGCCGTAAAACCTTCATTTCGAATAACATCGGAAATAGCCAATTCTTCTTTAGTCGATTTTTTTACAGGCAGCGTTATTCTGAATAGACTTCCAAGCCCTAACTCACTTTTGACACTTATACGTCCATTCATTGTTTTGACAACCCCCATAACAATGGCAAGCCCCATACCAAATCCGGGGACTTTTACTCCATCAGCTACTCGTATGAAAGGGAGGAATATCGATTTTAGTTTATCCTTTGGGATGCCTCTTCCTGTATCTTCAACCTCTATGACAAGTGTTCTATCACCTTCTAAAAAAGCATTTATAGTTATGTGACCTTTGTCGGTGTACTTTATGGCATTAGTTACTAAGTTTTCTGTGATCTGTGCAATCCTGAAAGGGTCGCTTATTATATGACTATCGCTAATATTGCCTATTCTAATATCAATAGAATGTTTATTGGAAATTGATTCACATTCGCTAACTGTATCTTTTATAAGTTTGGCAAGATTGAATGATATGTTGTTTACCACTATATTTCCATTGTCAACCTTAGCGAACTCTGCCAGGTCTTTCATCTGGTTTTCCATCCTCTTCGCGGCATTCTCCAGTCTTTCAATATGTTTTGAATCCAATTCTGAGTTTTTTAAGGATATTATTTCAATTGAAGATGTGATTGCCTGTAGAGACGTTTTTAATTCATGGCCTAATGCACCCAAAAAAGCATTTTTATTATTAAATGCAGCTTTTTCAGCTTCTAATAATTTATTGGTTTTATATAGCTGAAAAGCTACTATGATAAACATAGCAAAGATTAAAACTGTTACGATTGCCAGCAAAATAATAAGGCTTTGCCTTTTTTCTTTAAAATCCTCAAGGGCTTTTGTTCTTTGATTGACCTCCGCATGGTCTGCTATATTGTTCAATGATTTTGAGTCTGGCTCGATTTTATTGACTAACTCAATAACTTTTTCAATGTTTGGGTTAGGGGTGTTTATATACGAGTCTACCGCTTTTATTTTGTAATAAATAGAATCAATAATCTGCTTGTACCCCTCTTGATTATATAAAGGCTCTGTCGACTCACTCCTTGCTCTAATAACATGAATGCGGGAATAAAGGATATCTAGCTTTAATCGGATTTTATCCATATCTTTGTCTTCGCTCTTAACAAGAGAGTAAAACTCAGACAATTGGATTGAAAACTTTGCAATAGCCCATGCATAGTTTTCCTGAGTGCCGCTTATGGCATAAAAAGACTTGTCAGACAACATAGAATCGTATCTAACTATTGTCGATACAACAAAAGTTAATGTAACTGCCATTCCAGACAAAAGAATAAGGAATTTCTTTTTCATTTTAGCACCGTAATTTTGTTAACCTGCCAAATGAATCTTGATAAATACAATGGGTTGTTTATCTCACTAGCGTGCTCATCGAGTGGGTATATAACGAAGTAAGGACCAAAATTTCTTACTTTAAGTTTTTTACCATTCATTTTGTAAGCAAAAATGATGTTGTAATTTTCAACATCTGAGACAGGGATATCTATTGAGTAATCATTTAGTGCGATCATTCTTAATGTTCTCCCTTGAGCACCGACTAACTTTAATATGTCTTTAACTCTAACACCCTCAAAATCTACTTTAGTTTTTGGTTTCGTCCACGGTGTCGTTGTCTTTATGTGTGCCATTGGCATTTTAATAAAGTCATTGAATGTGAGTGTGTATCCAATGTCATTGTTTTTATGGCTAATCATTCCGTCAATATTTATATCTTCAGTCGCAGCCATTGTTTGAGAGGTCACAAACAAAATCGTGGCGAAAAATGAAAGTTGAAACTTATGCATAAAATTCCTCAAATTCTTTATTTAATACTTCCAGCATATAATCATCTTCGCTGCAATGAACACCTGCGGTATGGTTATTTCCGATATAAATTGATTCACATTTAGTATAGTAAAGACTACGCAACTCAGGTTTGACGGTGGTAAATATACACCTTGTGGGTATATTAAAGCCTGCTCCTAAATGAAGCGCAGAAGAATCGCAGGTATACAAAAAACATGCATGTTTTATGATTCCTGCGAAAGATAACGTATCACTGGATATGTTGCTTATATTAAAGAAATTAGGGTGATCTACGTCATTGAAACCTAATACTTTAACGCCGAACTCGTGGCTCAATTCTTCAACAATTTCAACATGAAATCGTGAGGGGATGCTTCTTATCTTTGTACTCGCGTTAGGACAAAACAGTATATACTCCCCCAGATCAAAATCTGGTACATCTGTGTTTAAAAGCCAGGAGTTATTTTTGATGTTATCATTAATGCTTTTGGGGTTGATTCCAAGATTAGTTAGAAAAAAATCATGCATCTCGATGCTATCAAAATCTTCCCAATAAAGCTGATTTCCCATATCTATATTAACGTCTGTATGGTTGATTTTAGAGATGTCGAAAGGTAAGTATAATAACTTATCAATAATGCCTGATGCCATGTGATAAATTTGTTCGACATAGTCCTGGCAATGCTCCGGCCTAATCAATGTTATATGAATATCCGGATTTATAGATTTAATTGCATGTAGAGCAGAGATTCCAATGATTGAATCTCCAAGGGTTACCCCTAATCCATTAATTATGGTGACTTTTTTTATTTTTTTATAATCAACCTTAACCTTGTTTAATGCATTGTTATATACTGTTTTATATGCCAATGGTGCAAGATCACCAACAGGCTTTTTTTTATTCACTCCATAGGGAGACACGATGTATCTCCCATTCAACAGAAGACTACCTGTATATTCTAATAAGCATCTGTTCATGGCTATTTGTTTGGAAAAAACTTATCTACATTTGATTTTATAACGAAAGATTTTATAGGCTTTTCATAGGGGCCAATAATATCAAGTTCGTTAATAGCTCTTGAGATCTCGCTATCAACTGCCCCGGATAACTGTCCTGTTAAAACCATAACCATCGCATGCTTATTTCCTGATGATCTGATTTTTTTAATTGTATTGAAAACGGTTTTATTATCTACAATCCAATCTAATATGTATGCATCGAACGGGGTTTGTTCGATAGCATCATCTAATTCATCTATACTATAGAATTCCTTTATTGTGTATCTATCCCCTTCAAGAAGAGATGATAGGCTCTGAACGATATTTTTATCGTCATCAAGCACAGCAATTCTATGCTTTTCTTTGTCTATTTTTTTGGGAATAATTTCGATTAAATCAATATTCATTTTTGATTCAAATAGCACATCATCACGGATACTGCTTGTTTTAACAACATGCCACACATCATTTATTTTTAATGCAGAGTAATTTGTCGGTTCCGATGGGTTTTCAGAAATATAGATCTTACAGGGCTCATTCAATTCCCCATCGCTCCAAACTGCCTCATGAACTTCAACATCCTTATTAGATTGTTCCTGATAGTAAAGTCGAAAAAAATCATCCAGCCTCATACCAACGGAATGCACAACTTCAAGCAGCTGCTGAACTCGCCATTCACTTCCTCCTGCCAATTTTTTAGTGGCCGCAGTAGAAGACATCTCAAGGACATGCCCCACATGCATTGAATGTTTCTTCTCCGGTACGCCACCACTCGTTAGAACTTTTGCAACCAGATCTCCGACCCAGTTTGTGTTGTTATTCATCACTTTTCACCTCTTGTTTGGAGCGTCACGCATAAAGTAACTACAGGTATAAGGCAGAGGCATTTTATCAGTAAAAACAATCTTTTCCGATAACTTTACTCCTAAAGGTTTTAACCTGAGGTTGTGAATTAGCTGTTTATCTCAACCACAGGTTGACATGTACAGATGGTTCTATAACATATGCGTTAGAGTTACACATATGCACAACCTGGGGTTGGTTTGTTGCTGTGGCTATAAAACAGCGCCTGGGAAGGGGTGAGCTCGAAGTTCAAAAAGGGATGTAAGTCAGTAGCTATTACGCCGTGGCTTGCCCATCACTTTTTTGTATACGCAACAATGTTGGTTTTTTTAAATTGCTCTTTAACAATGTGTAAAATCGAATTGATACAGAGTTCCTATTTAGACCCCTACGCAAAAATGCGACGTATCAAGCGGGACGATCTGTCGCTTGAGAAGGTTACCTCTGCGAAAGCAGACGTGGAACGGGCAACACTGATACGGTAAACGAAGTATCTAGCGTAATTATAAAGTATTGATTAAAGCCCACTGAAGAGTGGGCTTTGCTTAATCACTTTTATATGCCTTCCGGCAAAAGCAAGAGGAGAAATAATGGCAATTAATGCGCCGCCTGAAAAAAGAAAAAACCGTACATCAGATAATGTCATTTACATTGGTGCTGAACGTAAAGATAGAATAGATCAAATGACTATTGAGATTTCTTACAGTACCAAGAAGAAAGTCTCTACAGCTCGTTTTTTCCAATTTTTAATTGATCATTATGGAGAAAATGCAAAGAATGAATTTATTGAAGCGATAATAAAGTCGGATGATTCCTGACCTTATCTAAGTTTCCGTCTAGCACCTTTCCTGACGTATCTATGTATATTACTTTGTTTTCTATCAAGTTAAGTGTTTCTGTCTAATACCCCCGTTTCATCGGAGCCATCATTATGAAACATCTACTTCCAGGGCTGCTTATCCCCGCAGTTCTGGCTGGCTGTGTCTCACACTCAGCCAGCACTGACGCCCCTGCCAGCATATACATCGATGGTCTAATCGCAGACAGCGCTCAGACTATCAGCCAGGCCCAGACAGGCCTTCACCAGACAGGACCGAATCCGGCCCGACCGGTATCCCCTACTGCACTGATTAAACCGTTACCACCTTCAACGCCTGTCAGACCAGGAGTGATCGAACCTTACCGAAGCCCGTCCCTTCCGGTATCGCAAAACGTTCAGCTGCCGGCACTGAGCCATGTTTCCTACAACGGGCGCCCGGGACCTTTATCATTCCCGCAACGCGCTGGTTACGCCCGGAACATTACCGTTCAGGATGCCGCACAACGCATCATTCCTGTCGGCTGGTCAGTCAACTGGTCCCCGGGTCTGGAAAAAGTGCGCCGGCAACGGGTGAACCTGTCTCTTAACGATCAGTGGCCGCGCGTACTCAATAATCTGGTCTCGGCGAAGTCGCTCTACGCGACGGTTGAATGGGGACAGTCACGAATCACGATAACCTCATACAGCCCCCGACCTCGTCTCTTCAGCCATCAGTAACGGGAGGGGTCCATGAAACTGCCGGCAATTTTTCTTTGCTCCCTGCTTTTTCTGCCCCAGGCGCAGGCCTACTGTTTTAACTATGCCGCATCGAAGTACAACCAGAACCCGCTCGTCGTTGAATCCATCGCAATCTGGGAAAGCAGCCTCCGCCCTGACGCTGTCGGCCGTAACTACGATAAAGCCGGCAGGCTGCTCAGCTCTGATTATTGCCTCATGCAAATCAATACGGCGAACGTCCGGGCGCTGGTATCGATGGGTGTCATTTCTTCTGCTGACGATCTGTTAAAAGACCCGTGCTTATGTGTTCAGGCCGGCGCCTGGGTGCTTGCAAAACACCTGAAAAAATGTGGTAACACCTGGCGTTGTCTCGGCTCCTATAACGCCGGTTTCTCAGATGACCCGAAACAGGAAATAAAACGTCAGAACTACGCCGCAGAAATCCGCTCCATCTACGAACGCCTGTACGCCAGGCAGCACCGTGCCAGTTAAACCGCACAGACTGAGGTTCCCCATGATAGAAAAGCTTCTGGCCACGGTAGTGGCTTCGTTCATGCTGGCCGGCTGCCAGCAACCGAAATCCGTCATTACGGCGCCGTACGTTCCGCCGGAAAAAACGTCGCAGAACGTCTCGGTAGTGCGAGCTCAGCAATACCAGCTCTGGGACGAGAAGGTCATCAATATCCGCACACCGCTACCGGCAGACACGATATACGCTAACAGCACGCGCCTCTCACTCGACTGGGACGGCGATGCGATCGAACTGCTGGCCCAGTTGGCCAGACAGCGCGGTCTTCAGTTTAACTACAGCGGCGTCCACCTGCCGTTACCGCTGAACATTCATGTCCGCGATATGACGTTCCAGAATCTGCTGCGCCTTGTCGAATCGCAAATCAGCTGGCGTGCCACGCTGCACCAGTATCCGGGCCTGCTGCAGGTCGAGTTTATGCCGGTGAAAGCAACGCCGGGGGGCCGCCGATGAAACATACCGCTATCGTGCTGCTCTGTCTGTGTGTCGCCGGATATGCGATGGCAGACGACAGCGAGCCGTCAATCCCACAGGGTATGGAACACTACCTGGACATCAGCAATGACAGTGAGAGTGACATCACTGACGCCCGGGCCGCCATCATCCGATCAGCAGGTCACACCATCGGATTCCGGGGCGGGAAAGCGCAACGTGCATTTGAGCTGGTTAACGCGCTGAAGGCCCGGGAAAGCGCGCTGAATGCCCTGTATGACTTCAGAACGCTCGTCAGTCAGGAAGGCTGGTTACCGCCTGTCATCGACGAAGCGCAGGATGTGGCGCATATCACCGACGATCAGATCCGCACCGCAAGCCGCGTGTACCAAATCATTCTGCCGGAACGCTTTGTCAGTAACCCGCCGTCCTGGCGCCGCTGGTTACTGGCAGGGTTGAGCACGACATCCCCCTCTGGCCAGGAAGGTGGCGTCATCCCCAAAAACAGTGATGAACAGAAAATCTGGCAGGAAGCGGTGGAGAAAGGCTGGCAGGACGGACGTGACGGTGCCGATCACACGCTGGAGGCCAACTTTAACCGCCTGACCCGGGATTACCGGGGCATGTTGCTCTACTCACGCCTGTTGCGGGAAGGCTATATCTCTCGCCCGGAAATTACCGAGCAACAACAGAGCGTCAGCGGCGGCCATAAAAAACTGGTCACAGGCGATCGCGTCCGCAATCTGCGCAGGCATGCCGAGTTCAATCCAAATAAAGGTCACTGGAAACCGGTCATCAACACGGAGTCACACCATGAATCCCACCAAACCTTCTGATCCCTCCACCCCCGATCTTGAAATGTTTGATTTCGGTGGTGCGGTTAATGTGCAAAGTTACAAAGCCTTTCTGGTATGGGCAGCCAAAAATGCCGTCAGCGACATTCACGTTCAGGGCAGCAACCCCATCGTCATCGAACGCTATGGCCGGATGGTACCGGTGACGCCCTTCTCGTTACCGGACAATATCCTCTCGGACATTATTGACGGATTATTTGACCCGGAACTTCGCGCTAAGGTCCGGGGAGGAACCCCCCAGGACCGGGCCATACAGCTCGATGGCGATCAGAATAAACGCTATGGCCTCGATCGCGGTGAACGCCTGCGCTTTCGCTGCAATGTTGTGCAGGCAACCGCAGCCAACATGCTGACCACCTGTGCCATGACACAGCGCGTTATCCCGACAGCCATTCCTGAGCTGGAAGCGATGGGGATCGAGCCGGACCTGTTTGAAGCACTGCTGCCCCATAAAGGCCTTGGTCTGGTCTGCGGTGAAACCGGGTCAGGGAAAAGCACCCTGCTGGCCGCCATTTACCGTTACTGTGCGAACCTCTTCCCTGACCGCAAAATCACCACCGCTGAGGATCCGGTGGAGTACATTATCGGCCGTAAAGGCGATGTGCTGCCGGCGACACAGCTGGAGCTCGGCCGGGATGTTGCCACCTTTGCTGAAGCCATCAGGGCGGCGCTTCGCCGGGCACCGTCCATTATCGGCGTCGGGGAAATGCGCGACACCGAGACCATTCTGGCCGCCGTGCTGAGCGCACTGTTAGGTCACCTGTGCCTGAGCACCCTCCACACGGATTCCGTTGGCGAAACGATCCCCCGTCTGTTAGCCGGTATCCCGATTGAAATCCGGGAGGCGACGGCACGCGATGTGATGGGCACGATGCAGTACATCATCGTCCAGCGTCTGCTCAGAACCACAGACGGCAAACGTCAGGCGGTACGCGAATACCTGGTATTCGACCAGCCTCTGCGAAACGAAATGGCTCAGGTGCCTTATACCGAATGGGGCCACCTGCTGAACCGGAAAGTGCGGGAGAAGAAAGGCCGCATCGCTGATAAAGCCTTCACGCTGCTCCGGGAGGGCATCATTGACCGCGATGAAATGCTCTCCGTTGTATCGCCTGCAGAACTTCGGGAAATGGAGGCCTGCGTATGAGAAGCGTGGAAAACCGCTGGCGTGAATCCAGCCGGCCGCTGACCGTTTACGGTGTCCCGGTCGGGATGTTCCTGATCTATCTCGTCTGGTGCAAGTTCCCGACCTTCATGACGTTGTGGATCTGCACGGGCGTACTGACGTTCTTCGGCGTTATCGCGCATTTCGGCTGGTCGTGGCCGGTGTTGCTGCAACGTCTTCTACACATGGTGCGGGGAAGCCGGAAGGCCGGTCGTCCCTGGTGGTATCGCCGCTTCTATGAATAATTCAGCAGGTATCGTGTATGGCTCAGCATGCTCAGGTCGCAGACCGACGTTTGTGGCTCGCAGTACCCCATGAAGAAAAAGACGAAGCCGTCGCCGCAGGCGGCCTCGCCAGTGACGGCAGACCCAATATCAGCTGGTCACCGGACGATAAGCTCTGGTATGCACGGGAAGGCACCGCCTTAGCCGGCATCCGGTTATGGCTCCCTGATACTTCCGCGCGGGCAACGGGCGACGCCGACCCCCGGGTGGAGTTTGCTGACAGGTTAAAGGAAGCCGGTTTCATCCTGGAAGGCCTCCCCGTCATGGACGGGAAATGGCACCGGGCCAGAGTCGAAGAGGATAAAAAGGGTAAATCTCACCGAGAAGGGGGCGGTGCCTATAAAGGGTTCACTGACGGCCACCCCGCCGGCATCTTTGTGAATTACCACCGCTCGTCGGAAAAAGAAGTTTCCCGGTGGCGGGCTCAGGGGGGAGAAACGGACCCGCTGACACGGCTGCACATTCGCGCTGCAACTCGCCAGGCGCAGGACGATAGCGAACGTGCCCGGCAGCAGGCCTATGCGGAAAAAGCCCGTGCGGCCAGCCAGCTTTATGACCAGCTGGCCCCGGCGACAGACTCACATCCTTATCTGATGCGTAAAGGCGTTTCCGCCGATCCGGCATTACGTGTCACCCGCAACAACCGACTGGTAGTACCGTTTTATAACCAGGACGGTGAATTTCAGTCCCTGCAGTACATCGCCGAAGACGGGGAAAAGAAACTCTATTCTGAAGCGCCCAAAGCCGGCAATTTTTTTATCACCGGCGGCATGCCGGTGAATGGCCAGCCCATTTTGTATGCCGAAGGGTATGCGACTGCCAGAAGCCTCACTGCAGCGACAGGCTTCCCGGTCGTGATGGCCATCGATGCCGGCAATATGAGAACGATAGCGGAAGGATTCGGACAGCGGTTCCCCGACAGCCCGCACTTCTTCATGGCCGATATGGACCTGAAGAAAAACGATAACAAAGACGATCTTTACCTTGCCATTCAGTCCTCCCGTTTTGTCCCCAGCGATCCGGGTTTCTATATGGATGAAGAAAAACTGAAGGAAATGAAGGGATTGTTTATGGCGTTACAGGCCGCCGATCGTGTGCCTGACGGACATGTTGTGATACCGCCATTTACTGAGCAGGAAATGAAAGCAGGGCTGTCTGATTTCAACGATCTCCATTCAGCTCGCGGGCTAGATTCACTGAAAACCGTACTGGCGGAGACACCCGGCCTTGCTGCACATCTGTATCACCCGGAGACGCAAACAATGACAGTTCCAGTTGAAAAGCAGGCACCTGCGCAGCCCTTCCCTGAGCCGGTCCCCGCGTATGACAACGTATCACAGGAAGGGCCTGACAATACCAGCGCAGATATGGAGAGTTATGAAGCCATGATGGCTGTGGAAGCAGCAGCGGCGCCGGAAGCAACAACGGCGCCGGAAGCAGCAGCGGCGCCGGAAGCAACAACGGCGCCGGAAGCAGCAGCGGCACCGGAAGCAACAGCGGCACCGGAAGCAACAGCGGCACCGGAAGCAACAGCGGCACCGGAAGCAGCAGCGGCGCCGGAAGCAACAACGGCGCCGGAAGCAGCAGCGGCACCGGAAGCAACAGCGGCACCGGAAGCAGCATCGGCGCCGGAAGCAGCAGCGGCGCCCACCTTCGCCAGCCTTCTGAAAGTGACCTCAGCGCCTGCGGAACCAGAGGTATCTGCAGATCCGGCGGCAGATGACAATCTGGCACCGGTAAAAGCAAAAACCACGGCAGAAAACGCGACGACCGCTGCGAATGAGCCGGATGAAACTGAAAATGCCATCGTATGGGGGCCCCGCGCGCCGGGCGAAGGTAACTTCACCCCGGAGACAGCGCCCGCATCAACCTTAATTGATACCAATGCCCTGCTTCAGCGCATCACGCATGAAATGCAGAACAACACGGTGCTGTACAAGCTCGATGGCCAGCCGGCATTTCGCGATCATGGCAACCGGATGACAATGGAAACCCCGGATGCCAGTAAGCAGGATGACATGGTGATGGCCGCACTGCTCACGGCAATGCAGCATTATGGTCGCAGGATCCAGATCACCGGCAGCGAGACCTTTCAGACGAAAGTTATCGGGCTGATTGCATCACACGGGCTGGATGTTCAGATGCGCGATCCGGTACAGCAGGCCATGTTAAACGAGGCCCTGAAACAACAGGCCGCTGACAGGCCGGATGTCCGCGACAGTATCAATGCCACGCCCGTGATGCCTGCGGATGCGTCCGTTCAGACCAGTCCCGGCAAAAACGCGCCCGGTCCAGCACCGGCAGGAGAACAACCCTCCCCGGTCCCGCCCGGTGGTACGGCCGAACCGCCGGTTAAGGCCTCTGAACCGGCGGGGCAACCACCTTTAGCGACGAAAGCCGAGGACTTTAAAGACGGCGTGAAGGGGCGCCTGCTGGAGCATGGCCGGGCGCATTACCAGTTCAATGAACGGAACAGCATGAACTATTACGTTCATCTCGAAACCCGCGAGGGAGTCCGGGAGGTCTGGGGAAAAGAGCTGGAACAGGCCATCAATCAGAGTCGCGTCAGTGAAGGTCAGGTCGTCAGTCTGAAGTTTGAAGGGAATAAACCTGTCACCGTCAATCAGCCCGTCATGAAGGACGGAAAAATCCAGGGATACGAACAGATCACGGCGCACAGAAATTCATGGAGCATGACGCCGCTGGTTAATCCCCGCGTTCGCCCGCCGGCGACACCCACTACCGGGGAAACCCTCTCCGCGTATGACCTCCATGAGTACAGCAAAATACAGGCCCGTCTGTTGCGCACCGTGCAGGCA
Source organism: Klebsiella sp. P1954 (assembly GCF_018199955.1). Lineage (NCBI taxonomy): Bacteria > Pseudomonadati > Pseudomonadota > Gammaproteobacteria > Enterobacterales > Enterobacteriaceae > Klebsiella > Klebsiella sp. P1954. Next base: position 57,042 of record NZ_CP073375.1, read on the forward strand.
GAGAACGTGCCACCGATCGCCGGGCAGAAAAATAACCTGCTGTGGATACGGCCCGACGGGCGGGGAACGGGCGATGCCGGCGACCCGGCCACGGTAAAACTTCCGGCTAAAGATGGCCAGTCCACGACCCCGGTCGTCAGCGCCTGGCGGGATGACGGACAGCTGGCACTGCACCTGGTCAAAGGGCATGGCCCTTACCTGCAGGGCATTGCGCAGATTAACGGACAGTACCAGCACGTCCTGGCTTCCATGACGGGAAATCAGAGCAATGCCAGTCTGATTATCAACGCGATAACCCCTGATGGCCTCAAAACCGTGGGATACGGACAGGCCTTAAACAAGGTGGAAGGTAAGCCCGTTGCGCGGGATGCCATGGCCTTTCGTTTCGCGGGGGAGACCGACACGGACAAAAAGCTGATTGGTAAGCTGGAAAATCCGGAAACCTTACCCCGGACTATCCACGCCAGACTCGGATTTGATGAACCTTTCCGTCCCGACACCGACTACCCAAAGTCGCAGCCCCGGGCAGAACATCATCACAAGGCCGCACCGGGAGCCGGACGCCCGGGGTAACACGCAGCACCCGACCCTCATGAGGAATCCATTATGCCAGTACAAAAAACACTGGGCGCCCTGGTTGTCTGCGCCCTCTTCCTGACGCCCCTCTCGCTGCAGGCCGCCACCTGCCGGGCTGCCACCGCGGCCGAGACAGGCAGTGACACGGGATACCAGACAGCAAAAAAAGCGGCCGAAGCCTGGTATGAACGGGAATCAGATGTCTCTGACTCCCTGCAGAGTTGCCTGGATAAAATCAGGACCCTGTCCATTACCATGCCGAATTTCAGCAGCTTATCTTCCATTCTGAACGGTTACGCGGATGAAATTTGCAGCTCAGTGGTCAGTGAAGTGAATAGTCACATCCCGTCCAGTATTGACCCCTGGGATGAGTTAACCAACTAATCCCCGACCGTCCCCTTTTCTTACGGAAAAACGCCATGAATACACCCGCGACAGGGGGCACAGACTCGTCTGTGCCTCAGACAACGCGTTCCCTTTCAGCGCAGGAACAACAGGTCTACGACGAAGCCATTCGCCTGCAGAATGAGCAGGCGCTGGGGGCGACCTTCGCCCGTAAGCTGCTGACATCAAACCTCATTCTGGGCACCGCGTTCCTGCTCATCACTTCCCTCAGCGGTGTGACGCTGTGGAAAGTGTATCACCCGGATAATCACTACTTCGCCACGGAAAGCGGCCGTGTCACACCGATTTATCCGCTGAACAAACCGGCCTGGTCGATGGAAGACATTGCTGGCTTCGGCGCCGACACCATCCAGCGGGCTTTCACGATGGACTTCGTTCACTACCGTCAGCAGATGACATCGGTGATGACGCGCTTTACCAATCAGGGATACGCCGATTATTACAAGGCGCTGACGAGCTCGAACGTGCTGAAGATGGTGCGCGATCAACGCATGAACCTGTCCACCACCGTCTCGCCGGGGGTCGTACACAGCCAGGGCATTATTAACGGGATCTATACCGTCAGGGTTCAGTATCCCGTCTCCCTGAAGCTCGATGGCCAGGAGCGCAGCCTGCCTGCAGCGAATTACATCATCGAGCTGACTATCCAGCAAACCGATCCACGGGAAAAGCCCCTCGGCCTGGAGGTCAGGCAGACCATCATGACTTCCAGTCATTAACGGAGAACGCATGAAACCGTATTTTGCACTCTCTTTACTCGCCGTGATGTGCTGCAACGTCGGGGCGGTGGAGACTCAACAGACCGTGGTACCTCACTCTGCCGATCCGATACTGGTCACTGACGGCCCCCAACAGGATGCCGCGCTGATGAATAAAGCCGGATTACCGCCGCAGCCCGCTGAACAGCCACCGGCGCCGCCGGTGCAAGCGCCAGAAACCACTCAGGCCGCACCGCCATCTGCATCAACAGTCGCCGCGCCACAGGCCAGTTCGCAGACGGACCCGGCACCGGCGGCGACGCCAGGCAGTGACGAACTCCCGCCGCCTTCGCCGCTGTACAGTGCCGCGCAGAAGCAGGTTGCGCCCCTGACACCGGATGAAGTCCGACAACTGCGGGGGCAGAAAGAGAATATCAACCGGGCGCTGGCTTCCCCGGCGATGACGGTGGTACCCCGCATCAGTGCGCAGACGGTGAATCTGTCACCGGGTTCCAGTCTGCCTCTGGTCCGCACAGCGGTAAACCATCCCAGCAACCTGAGTTTTACCGATGCTACGGGCGCCCCCTGGCCTGTGGCAGGCAAGCCGACGAACCCGATGACGAAGGACTTTGATGTGTATTACATCCCGGACTCACCCATCGTCACCATTGTGGCCAAACGGCCCTATGCGAGCGGCAGCATTACCGTCCTGCTGAAAGGCCTGTCCGTACCGATTTCGGTGGAAGTCACCAGCGGTGACACCGACAGCCAGTCCCGGGTGTGGACCGTCGATAACCGTCTGGATCTGCGCATTCCGCAGCGGGGACCGTCCGCCCGCCCGATGGCCGCGCCGGAATCGAAAATCGGCCTTTACGACAACACGCTTCAGGCCTTCCTGGATGGTACGCCCCCGAGGGAGGCACACCGCCTGAAAGCGACCGGGCAGGTGCCTGATACCACCGTCTGGCAGCTGGGCGACGACCTCTTTATCCGGACGCGCGCTGAGATAGTCGATGAGTTTGATCAGACGCTGTCCTCCGCTGACGGGATGCACCTCTTTAAGCTCCCGGTCACGCCCTATGTGACGTTCTCCGTGATGGGGCGTTCTCAGGCACTGAACATTACTCTGGAGTGAAGCATGGCCAACGAAAATGACGCAAGTCGCGATAAGACATTACTGGTCGGGCTGGCTGCCCTCGTCTGTGCCGGCGTTGCCGGAGGGGGCTACCTGCTCTGGAACCACTTTTTTGCCCCGCCGCCGACACCTTCCCGTATCAATGTGACCAACGTTGCCAGTGCCGGGAAACACCAGAGTGCAGAAACTGAGCAGTACCGTCAGCTCCTGCACGAATACAACCGGGAGGGCGCCAGTGCCGCACGGGCGGATAATTCCAGTTTCATCGCCAGTATCCCGGTAGGCGGGAGCACCCCGGTGCATACCGTGGAAGCCCCCCCGAAAGAGAAAAAGCGGAAGCCCGCTCACGAGGAAAAACAGCAGGAGAAGAAAAAGGACGAGGGCCTCAGTAAGTCAGACCAGGCAGCCCTGAATAAACTCCTCGCATCAATGGACACGTCGGCACAGTCGCCGGATCTGCAGCAGGTCTCTCTGGCCGTGGCAACCGAGCCGGGCGCTGCCGCCGAAGGCAGTCAGGCCAAATCGGCTTACGCTGACTGGACATCGTCCATCATGCCCCGGACAACCGGTGGGGGATTATCCGGCGGGGGGGAAAGCACGGCCCCGGTCATCGAGCTGATCCCGGCTTATACACGTGTGCCCGGCTCAGTGGATTTTGGTATTGATTCCGACAACAACCATTCGCCGGCGGTCGTCAGGCTCTATACCGGCCCCTATGAGGGTGCGGTGTTGAAAGCCTCTCAGGCACAACTCGGCGGGGACGGCGTGGTGATCCACATGACAACCATGTACTGGAACCGCAAAAACTACCGTGTTGACGCCTATGCGCTGAAAGACGACACGCTCATGGCCAATGTGGCCACTGACGTGAATCACCACTATATGTCCCGCATCCTGTTGCCGTCGATTGCTGCCGGTATCGGTAAAGCCGGTGACCTCTATGCGGATGCCAATACCGAGATCCTGACCAACGGCTACAGCACGGTGACCAGCCATGCCGGGATGCCGGATGGCGAGGCGGTGGCCGGCGTGGTAGCCGGTGGAGCCGCATCCAATGCTGCTGACGTACTGAAGTCGGACGCTGCCAAAATTTCACCGACTCAGGTCACGGTGGATGCCGGCCAGGCCGTTTATGTCGAGTTTATGGCTGCTGTCACCACGGCTGATGAAATCAAGCCTCGCGGTCAGAACACCACCGGCAATACGGCCACCCCGCTGGCAAACCCGCAGGACAGCCATACCGGCAACGCACTTTCGCCGGTCAGCCCTACGCTCGCACAGCTACGGGAACAAACGCAGTCACGCATCCGGACCCAGTCACAGCCTGAAAAAACGTCGGAGTAAAACAACATGAATGAATTTAATCATCCCGCCACAGACAAGGATGATCAGCCAGATATATCGGCCATCGTGCAGCATGAGAAACCGAGTCTGAAATATCTTCTTCTGGAGAAACAGTATGTTCTGGGACTGAACGGTCCCTGGCTTATCGGCATTCTCATCGCCGCCACCCTGGCCATCTGGTATCTCTTTGGCACCACCACCCCGTCATCACAGGATGAGCTGAATGCGGCGGCCGGCTTTGAAAACGTTCCTCCGGCTGCCTCACAACCAGACAACCGGTCATTGTCCTCAACACTGTCACCGCCGGCCAGCGATAACGTGAAAGAGGAAGTGGCCACGATGGTGAACGGCGTCAAAACCTACGCGGAAGCCAACCGTACAGCCATCCAGCGGCTGTCCGACACCGTGAAAACCTTGCAGCAGCAGGCGGCCACCACGCAGCAGCTGCAGAGCCAGTATCGGGAGGAGATCAACATCCTGAAGTCACGGGTGGCGACACTGGAGGTGGAGAAGGTCAACACCGCAACGTCCGCCCCCCATCGCCAGCGCCTGCTGACGTCAGGCATGAAGGTCAGTTCAGTCCAGGACGGTGCGGCGTGGATTTTCTGGAAAAACAAAACCTGGGCCGTCCGTGAGGGCGATACCCTCGCTGACGGTAAAGTCAGCATCATCCGGATCGATTCGGCAAACCGCCAGGTATTCACGACTGAAGGCGTGATCCGTTAAGGGGGATACATGGTTGATGCCCTGACGGCACTGGTCAACCTGGCCAGTGCGATCCACACCAGTGGTAACCGGTTCATCTTCGCCCTGGCTGTTGTGCTTGGCATTTATGGGGTGATGTTCGCACTGACCAAAGAGGCCCGACTGGCCCGCCAAGTGCCGGGCCACAACGGTACGGGAAAAATCATCGGCGTCGTCATTCTCGGCGGCATGCTGGTAGGGCTGTCCCAGATAATCAATGCCGGGGCCGCCCAGCTCGGCTGGTCTGATGTCACCTTTGATGAGGTCTCGTATGTTTCCACCGACACCTTTGGTCAGGGTGCCGATGCGGCCAATGCCCTGTTGACGCTTCTCCAGACGCTGGGTATAGCCTATGCACTGTCCGGCACACAGCGCATTAAACGTTCACTGAAAGACGGCCACACCGGTCTGTCAGCCGGTGAAGATGTGGGAACCGGCGCCGTGAAATTCATTACCGGGGTGTTTCTTATCTGCGCCCCGACACTGCTCGATGCTATCCAGACCAGCCTCGGTCTGTCTCTCTAGTCTGTCCTCCGCTCTCGCGGAACATTTAAACCAAAACTACCTGTAAGGAGACGTTATGTCTGCAATCTTCGATCGTGTCTTAAAAGCTTCCATCACTGCACATGAGCTGCGCCATTCCATGAAACGTAAATTCACTGCCGGTATGGCAAGCCTGGTGGCGTTAACCCCGCTCAGCGCGCTGGCTGACGGTACCCTGACCGACATGGTTGATGAGGGTGCGAGCGGGATGAGCGATGTGGAAAAAGACGCGCTGGTTTTCGCCGAAGGGGTCGGTGTACTGATCGTGTTTGCGACCATCATTGCCATGAAGAACAAGGAGAAAAGTCCGCACATCACCACCAAAGGCATCATTATCGGCTGGGTTGTCGGGATCTTCCTCATCGGGCTGGGTGAAATCGTTCGCCGTTCGCAGAGCCAGGTGGGCCTGACCGAAGTCACCGTCGGTTCCGGTAGCTAATCATCACAACGGGCAGCCTTCGTGCTGCCCTCCGGAGGTCTCAGTGACACAAAAAGGTGTTGATGATGTCGCCTGGCTGGATGTCAGCGGTGATGACACGCCGCCCTCACCGGTTCAGGTAAATGCTGAATGTTGCTCACGGTGCCGGTGGCCCGCCCGGCGGCTTTTCCGGCTCCGTGAAGCAGAGAACGACGCGGTTTGTGCAGTCTGCTGGATAAGCCACAACCTGGACACGGCCTCAGCACACCAGGGCGACCTGTGCTGGTTACCGGGGCTTCATGCCGCCGACGTCGTGAACCTGCAACGGATCGCCTGTATCGCGACCATCGCCGGCAACAGTCACGCGAAAAAACAGGGGCAGCGGGTACTTCTATGGATGCGCCGCCACAAACGGGAAACCGAACGCGCCTGGGATACGTCCCGCCCGGCTGAATTTGCGGCAGTGATGTCACGCTTACACCCGGACGACCGGCGGGCATTCCGTCAGCGACTGGCAGGCTGTCATCTGGTCCTGCCGGCCACCGTGTTCAGCGATCTCACATTGCTGCTGCCTGCCGGCATGGACGCGGACACCCTGCTGAACACTCTCACACTCCCCAGGCTGTAGGAGCTATACATGTCATTAATGAATGCGGTTGAAGATTTCATCACCTCGGTCAGCCGGCACACGGTTTCGAATGCCATGCCGGACTACTGCGACCTGCGGACCATCGTCAATCTGACGGAGTCAGATCGCAACTTCTATCCGGATATGCAGGTCCCCTTTATCGCCGTTACCGACGCCGGCCATTATGCCTCTACCTTTGAGGTACAGGGTGGCTTCTGTGAAATGGACGAGGACGCCCCCGCCAGTCAGAAATTCAGTTTTGACGGGTTTATCAATAAAGTGGCTACGGCAATGGCCACGGATTTTAAATCGACGGGCCACAAAATCTCGATGGTGATGGAGAATGACCCCAACCAGGGCAAGGCGGAACTGAAGCGCCTGCTGGCACACCAGTACCGCTCCATTGCCCGCACCGGTGTGGGCATGGCGGACATTCTGGATGAAAAGATCGCCAAAATTTCCCCGTGGGTCAGCCGTGAACGCGTCTGGCTGACCTGCTGGACGGGGCGAGAAACCCTTTCGCCTCAGGAGCTGAAAGGCGACATGCGTCGGATCAGCGGACTCGTCAGTAAAGCGCCCGGCACGCAGTTTGGCCAGGTCCCCGCGTTCTCCGAACTGACAGGGCTGAAAATTCGCCATGACGCCTTTCTCAACACGATAAAAACCGCCCTTTTTGACGGGGGGGATGGTCAGCTTATCGACCTGATGGATGTCCATCAGCTCGGTCGGGAAATTCGCCGCCAGGTGGACAGAAAGGGCACCGATGAAACTTACCGGCCGGTACTGGCGTCCGATCGCGTCAGGCCTCACGGAAAACGTAACCGGGAAGACGCTTCACCGCTCTTCGCCCCCTGGCTGAACTACCAGCTCATGGGCGTGGATGCCGACGCCGAAAACAACTTCATTAACATTAACGGCATGTGGCACGCCACGCTCTCCGTGTCGATGGGCCCGCAGCAGCTATTAACCTTCGCCCAGCTGAAAGCCCGCATCCCCCGCTCCGTGCCGTACCGTATTCGCATGGACGTCATGCCGGGAGGACTGAAGAGTCTGTCGTGGAAAGGCACCCTGCTCACGTATACCGCTTATATCCCGCCACTGCGCCCCATCTGGGAAGCGGTGGAAGAACTGAAGAAGCGCGACAGTCACGATCCGGTCTGTGTGATGACGATAGTGGCTTCAACCTGGGGAGAAACGAAGGAAGAGGCAACGCTGAACCTCACCCTGCTGACCAAAGCGTTTCAGGGCTGGGGCGTCTGTGAGGTGACCAGTACGTTTGGTAATCCCTACCGTGCCTGGGCGTCAACGTTACTGGCGGCCCGGACCGGTGGTGGTCCACACAACCTGTATCCACCGCTGAAAGATGCGCTCAGCCTGCTGCCGTTAAGCCGGCCCGCGTCAGCCTGGTCCGATGATGCCTCGATTGTTTTCCCGACCCCTGACGGCAAAATCATTCCGGTGGGGCTGGCGTCAGCTAAGCAGAATAAGCACACCGAGGTGATTGTCGGTGAACCCGGTTCGGGTAAGTCGCTCATCATGAACATGCTCAGCAATGCTATTGTGTGCAACGCCCAGCAAAAACTGCCCTTTATCGCGGTTGTCGATAAGGGCTACAGCGCCCAGGGACAAATCCAGCTTATCCGGGACAGCCTGCCCCCGGAACGCAAGGATGAAGCCATCGGCTGGGCACTGCGCAATCACAGCGATCACTGCCGCAATATGTTTGACATCCAGCTGGGTGCCCGTTACCCCATCGCCCCGGAACTAACCTGGATGAAAAGCATGCTGACCGCGATGTGTATTGACTCCAACACCGGTCTGCCGCCTAACTCCCGCGATATCGACGTCCTGCTGGAGCGGGTGATTACGATGGCCTATCGCGATAAGGATGAAACCAGCCCCAATAAGTTTTCAGACGGCGCATCGCCGGAGATCACCCGGGCGTTAAAAGCGTCCGGCCTCTGGACCCGGTATGACGAGGAATGGTGGGACGACTGTCCCTGGTATGACGTCCGCGACATGCTGTTCAGCGCCGGCTACGTGAAAGAGGCCCAGCTGGCACAGTTCCTCGCCGTACCGGAACTCTCCGACATGAGCGAGTACATCAACAGCCCGGAGATCAAAGCGAGCTTCGGCAACGTCTGTCGTGATAACTCCCAGGAGCTGCTGACAGAGTATGTCGCCCGCGTGATCGGCCAGGCTTGTAACACTTATAAAATGCTGGCCGGCCGGACCCGGTTCATTATTAACCCGGCCACCCGCATTATTGCCATCGACCTGAATAATGTCGTCGGGGATAAAAGTGCCGAAGGGCAGTTGCGTACTGGCATCATGTACCTCTTCGCCGGCCAGGTGAGCGGCGGAGACTTCATCCTGCCGCAGTACCGTAAAGAGCTGATGGCCGCGGTACCGGAGATGTACCGGCCGATGCACATGGAAAAACTGGATCAGCTTGACCAGGAAGTGAAGTCGAAATACTACGACGAACTCCACAACGCTTCGGACGTGCCGTTCATCTTCCCGATGCTGGAAACGCAGGACCGTGAACAGCGTAAATTTGGTATCCGTACCGTGTTGTGCTCACAGTACCTGACCGACTTCCCTGACACGATCCTGAAATCGGCCAACTCGGTGTATCTCATGCACTGCCGCCCCGAAGATGAGCGGGCGCTTGTCGATCACTTCCAGGTACCGGAAGTCACCATCCGGAAGTTCATGCAAATACCGAAAGGCCCGGCCGCTGATGGCAGCGGGACGAGCTTTCTTGCCGTATTCCGCACGAAAGCCGGTCGCATCGCCCACATTCTGAAAAACACCGCGGGCCCGAAAGAACTCTGGGCGCTGAGTTCATCGCCGGGCGACACCGCCCTTCGGGATTATCTGTATGAGGAACTGGATGGCGCCACCGCGCGCGACATTCTGGCGGAAAACTTTGAGCACGGTTCGGCTCAGCGTGTCATTGAATTCCGTCGCAAGAAGGCCGGCGAACAGGACGCCGGGAACGTCACCCGCCATCTCGCCCGGGAAATTATCGAAAAACGCGGTTACCGCCTCTGAGGTGAATCCATGAAACGAAAACTTTTAGCCGCCGCATTGTCCATCGCATGCGGACAGGCTCTTGCTGCCTACCCGGTTAGCGTTGTTTCCAGTGTGCCGATCACAAGCCAGGTTGTGCCCCATCTGACAACGATGCAAACCACGCTGGCAGAAATCCTGACCACCAACACGGAAATCGGCAGCGCCATTACCCAGGCGAGCGATAAAAACACGGCGACCCTGACAGAAGGCTTCCAGGCACAACGTCAGGCGGACAATTTCGGCCGTGAAACCGAACGTCTGGAAAAGGCACGCGCCAGCTTTAGCGTGCCGGACAGCATCTGCAGCGAATCGGCGTCCGGCGTGGCGCATCAGGTTCATAATACTGCCCGGGCCACCGCGTCCTCTCTGGCGTCAGGAAGCGGGATCAGCAACTCGGCCATTCAGAAAGCCGTGGCTTCCGCGCCGGTTCTCCCCGCGCAGGATGATTACCGCAGCGCCGCCATTCACGCGAATTACTGCACCAGTGCCGAATACGCGGTGTATGGCGGCACCGCGCTGTGCCAGTCGGTGTCCTCCGACATGCCTGGCGGTGACATCCAGGTCCAGTCGCTCTATGACGGTGCCGGCGCCGCGGGTAAAGAGCCGGAACTCACCTTCAGTGATGACCAGATCGATGCCGGGATGGCGTACATGCGGAACAGCGCGAAACACAGTCCCGGGCGCACGCTCGGCAAGGGAGAAATCAAGAATGAAACCGGCTGGCAGTACCAGGGCCTGCTGACGCAGTACAAGGCGATTCAGAGTGCCGCCCAGCAACCGCAGTTATCGATGATTGCGGACAGTAAACCCAACAGCAGCACGACCACCGCGCTGAAAGAAGCGCTGGAAAATGCATCCGCCAGGTCGTATTTCGATGACACCGCGTCAGATCTGGCCAAAAGTAACTACCAGATGTCAGCCCGCGAGTTTGAAAGTTTCGAAGTCGGCCGCCGGTATGCCAATACCGATTACCAGGAAGACCTGCAGGCAATGGATGGCGATAACCTGATGCGCGAACTGATCCGGGTACAGTCACTGTCAAATTATCTGCAGCTCGGCATTAAGAACCAGCTCAGGGAAAGCAACATTATCGCCGGCCAGCAACTCGCCCTGGCGGCTGACCGGGAATATCGCCCGCAGCTGCAGGCACTGATGCAGGAAATCAGCGGAGGCGTCGCCAAATGACACACAATGCCCATGATGACCAGACCGAAGCGGCCGGACAGGCGCCGCGTTCAACGGCAGTAAAAAGGGCCCGCAAGGCCCTTTCCTTGTCGGTCTCGATTTTTACGCCCATTAACGACATGCGCCGTATGGGGTCGGACGTCAGCCAGTCCGTGAAGACCAGTATCTCCCGGCTGAAGGCCTTCCGGCGTCAGGCGCGCGAGGAAAAACGCGAGAAGCTGACATTTGAACAGGCTGTCCAGGCCAGTGGCTACAGTCTGCCGCAGCTGCTGTGGAAGTATCGTTTTCTCAAGCGACTGTGGTGGGTGGTCGCCGGACTGTTCCTGGTCCTGACGCCCGTACTGATGAGTATGATATTGCTGACGGCGTCCACCCTGCCCCCGATGACGTTCTGGCGGGCGATTATTTTTGTGGTGATCTTCGCTGCGCTGGCCAGTCTGGCGGCACTGAAAGTGGTGATATGTCAGTACCGCCTCTGGCAGCTGCAGCAACGCCGCGTCAGTGACGAAGAAGGCGGACGCTTCAGCGATTTCCTCCACCACGCACACTGGATCAAAGACGCCCTGAACCCTGTCTGAACGGGTCCCTCTGTTCTTACTCATTTACGCGCAGGCTTTCTATGAAACTATTTAAGCAGCCCCTGCAGGGTCTGTTGCTGCTGCTCATCTCGTTGCCGGCCCTGGCCGATGACGTGACGTACAGCACCATTCGTGACGCTGCTGAAAATTCAAGTGACCTCTCCCGCCAGGCGTTGGTTACCATCTTTGGCGACGTGGTGACGTCGCCCTTTACTTCAACGGATACCACCGTCATCGGTTCCCTGTTCGGCATCCTGAACGGCGTTATCTGTGCCATTGCTCTGTTCTGGTTTCTGACTGTCACCCTCAAAAGCATTGTCAAAGCGGGTAATGCCGGCAAAGTCTTCGGCAGTACGCGCACCGCGATGGCGCCCCTCATGTCCTTTGTCGGGTTCATCACTCTGGTACCGACAACGAGCGGCTGGTCGCTTTCGCAGCTGGTCATGCTCTGGGCGGCCTCCATCATGGGGGTGGGCGGCGCCAACCTGCTGACAAACAAAGCTGTGGATATGATGGATGACGGGTATTCACTGGTCACGCAACCCGTCGCCAGCTCGACGCGGGATGCAGCCCAGCAGATTTTTGAGATGAACCTGTGCAAGTATGCCATCAACGAACAGCTCAGCGGCTTCTACGACGATGCCGGCTCGGCGAGCACGTCAGAGATGAGCACCTCCGGCAGTGACGGCAGTTATGAAACCAGCAACGGCAGCGCCTATTGTGGGACCGCGAAAATCCCCACGACCACGCGCAGCAGCAGCTGGTCGGTCTTGTTTGATTCCGATGTGGATACTGACGCCATCGTCAGCGCACAGAAGTCCGCACTGGATACCATGCAGACGACCCTCGACAGCGCCGCACAGACGTTTGTCAGTACCTATATCAGCAAACGTGATGATGACTCCGGTACGCTGACCGATGCCGAAACCACCATCCAGAATGCAGCAACCGCCTATGAGAACACCATTAACTCCGCGCTCAATCAGATTGACTATGAAGACACCCTGCAGAGCAGTCTGACCAGCAACATGAAAACCTACGGCTGGATCGCCCTGGGTGCCTGGTATCAGACGTTTGCGACCGCGAACGCCAAGACCTCCGACGTAGGTAAATCAGCACCGACCGTCAGCGGGCCGACAGGACTGGGGGAAATGGGCAACACCGACCTCTACCAGCAGGTGTTCGCTGCCTACAACGCCCAGCTGCAGAACAGCAGCTACACTGCAGCACTCGGCACCCAGACCAGCAAGAAAGACATCGAAACGGGGCGGGCAAAAGATCCGAAATCGGTGTTCGTCGGGCTGTTTAACAGCCCGATGCAAAAATTGACCAACTATATTGCGACGAAAAATATCGGACAAACCGATAACAGCAGTGAACAGGTTAATCCATTGCTTAAGATGAAAGCCATCGGGGACTACACCCTAGACACGGTCGGCACGGCCCTGACGGCCTATGTGACCATTCAGGGGTCGATTGCATGGAGCGGTAATAATATCGTGGGACGAATCACGAACGGACTGACCGGCTGGAAAGCTACAGTCGCGGCGGTGGTGCAGGCGCTGTCCCCTCCGTTCTACTTCCTGCTGCTGATCCTGTTCTCGGCGGGCTTCAGCCTGTCTGTGTTGCTGCCGGCGATCCCGTTCATCTACTGGATGACCGGCGTTCTGAACTGGTCCGTCAGCGTGCTGGTTGGCTGTGCCGCCGGCCCGATGTGGTCCGCCACGCACCTGGGCACCGAAGAGGATCGGGGAAGCCGCGCGGCCTACGGCTATGTCTTTCTTATCGACATGATGCTGCGCCCCAGCCTGATGGTGCTGGCCTTCTTTTTTGCCTCTGTAGCTATCGTGGCGGCCGGTACGATCCTGAACCTGCTGTTTGCCTCGGCACTGGCCAACGCACAGATTGACTCCTGGACCGGCCTGTTTACCGCCGTCGGTTGGCTGCTTATCTATGCCAGGATTTGCACCACCGTGGCCACCAAGGTGTTCTCGATGCTGGTCGTCATTCCGGATTACGTCATCGGCTTCCTGGGCGGGCGTGAAGGGGCCTCACTGTTCAGCGGCCTGAGCGATTCGGTCTCGAATATCTTTGCCGGCGTCGGGCGTACGGTTAACCCTGGCCGTATCCCGGGAATGGATGCTAAAGAGCGTACTCCCGGGGACAAAGATGGATTTAAGGGGTGAGAAACTTACTCAGGATCAACAGGTTATGATATAATTTAACCATGAATTAACAATGAGGACTGCTTATGGCAAGCCAGCGGGAACGTACCGGCATGGAGACCTTCGTGTCACTGTTAAAATTCTGGGCCGCGATGATTTATCTCCCGATATGCCTGTTTTTTGCCTTCTTCCACACGATTTCTTCAGAAGATGGTGATGGGGAAATAGCGCTAATATTTTGGGCTCTTTTTGTCGCACCGTTCATCATTCGGCAGTTTACCCTGCAAAAACGCCGCCGCGCCCTGAACAGCGTGGTGGAGGCCGTCAGTGGTGAGGAGTTTATGCCGCAGAAAGGGAACGTCATCATCTCGGGCAACCGGACCTATCTGGGTGTGGATGCCATCCGGGGAACCCTGCTCTACGTCAGTATGCGCCGCAAGGGAGAATACGATGTGATGGGGATGGACATGTCCAGCTGGACGCGGGTGGCGTATAAGGGCGATGTCATCACCCTCAAAACCAAAAACCCGGAACTCCCCAGCGTCAGCGTCGATGCACCGGGCGGTGAGAAATATTCTGCCGCGCTGTATGACGTCATCTGTGCGATGGAGCACCGGCAGTATGCCGACCTGCAGTTCCCTCAGAAGGCCCATGAGCGTGCCCGTACCGCCCGCAAAGAGACCGGTCTGACGGTGTTCAGCTACACCTGATACCCCGTCGCGTTAACGTCCCCTCTGCCATACCGCCCCCGGTTCCCGGGGGCTTTCAGTTTCTGCATCTCTGATCCGCTTATCGTGTTAATGAGGTCCCTATGTCTCAGAACCGTCAGGCCACTTCCGGCCATGATGACGCCTACGGCTTTCTGCTGATCCCTGCCGCCCTCGTGATTATCTGCTGGCTGTGGTTCAGTAAATTTGTATGGGTATCGTGCCTGCTGCTCTACTGGCTCTGGGGGATGGTCGATTTTCAGCGTATCCATCCCTGGGTCGCGGAAAAAATCAACCTGCTGGCCCGTACCGGCAATCACGCCCAGTCTATCTCCTGGCATGACTGGTTCGCCGTGATGAATGAAACGTCCGGCATCCTGCTGATTTTTCTTCTCCCCATCGCCATCAGTGCGCTGGTCGGCATCAAAAACCATCCGTCCCGGCCCATGAAGAGCAAGCGTATCGTCAATATCCACACGCTGCCGCAGATCATGAGCAAATGGTCGCCGGCCATTGTGCCGGTGCTGGCAGAAAGCCGGTCGCCGGACCTGTTAATGAACGATGACGGCCCGGAACGCCGCTGGGCGGAAAAACCGGAAGAGTTCGCCGCCAGGCATGGTCTTATCGCCTCGCGCATACTGGACCGGGAAAAAGCCCGTGACGTTTTTATCTCTCAGCTGGGTACACGGTTGTCTGCCTCTCCGGACACATTGCAGGATTATGAGAAAGCCCTGTTTGCCGTGTTCGGCCTGCAGGTGTTGATGAATGACCGTAAGGCTGCCAAAAAACTGCTGGATGATCTGAACCGCAGCTGCCTCCCGCGCAACCGTAAAGAACGTAAGCGCACGAAAAATCTGTACCGTCCTGATTTTTCCCGAGCAGAAAAAGCCTTTCTGACGGTCTGGCAGGCGGAGGGGATGAAAGAAATCCATGCCACACACCAGTACGTCAGAACGGCTCTCAGCGGCCTGCTGGGCCACGATATTCGCCTACCGCCGTCACAGTATCTCTGGCTGAAGCCCATCGATCGCACGCTCTGGTATGCCCTGCACGGTGCCGATACCGCCAGCGTGTTTGTGGAGGGGGCAGGCGTCATTGCTCAGACGCGTTTTGAAATCGTGGTACGAAAAGAGAAGCTGCCATTGCAGATCGATTATGTCGAATCCGCCATCGACGGGCTGCAGTACGAGCTGGAAGGGCTGGGTCTGGTGCATGAGCGACGCGTGAAAAAAACCGAACGCCGGAAGAAAGCACCTGACTGGTTACCCCCGACGCTCAGCCAGGACAGCTTTACTGACCTCCAGGGCGATGAACCGGAACCTGCAGAAGCAGAACAGCCTGAAGATAATGCTGCTGCAGCGGAGGCGCATCCCGACCAGGACGCCGGGAGACACACCGGGCCGTCCACTCCCCCCCTCACTGATACCGCCTCAGCTGCCGTATCGACCGTTACCACACCTCACGTATCACATGACGCCGCAGCCTGTGAGGCGACGGACGACGATGAACCTGCTTTTATATAAGGCCCCAACGATGATGACTCCGACATTTAATGCCCGTATCTCCGGTAATCACCTGATTGCTTCACTGAATGACGACACACCGATTTTTTCCCTCAATGTGAGTGAGGACCCGAGTTTCTGGATCGAAGGGGGCACGCTGATGGTCAGCCTGAATACCGACAGTAGCCATCCGGTATACCGGGCGCTGGACTACAAAGAGGCAGAACAACTGCTGTCTGTCATTACACGGGTACTCAGCGATCGTAAGCCGAAAATAAAGTGGAAGAAAACCCTCCTGCCCGCGGCTGCGCTGCTGGTTAGCTGTTTTGCCGTCTGGCGTTTTGCGCCTGCAACACCCTCAGCGGGCATGCCGCCGTTCGGACAGGAAGAGCCCCGGAATGCCTCGGAGGAAACAGCCGCAGCGCGCTTCCAGGGACTACCGGAGCTGCGCAACCCTGCGCCGGGTAATCCCTATTTTGGCAACCACACAACACCGAATGCCGACAATGGCCAGCCGATGCCGACAGCTTCCCCTGTCCGGCCCTCAGCAACCCGGCCGGTTTCCGTGGCCAGTCAGGAAACGCTGAGCCCACACATTATGCAGAACCTGCAGAAAGCAGCAGGCCGCGGCTATTTCACCGTCCCCCTGTCTTCCGGACACGAACGGACACTGTACGTTTTTGCCGATCCGGAGTGCCCTAACTGCAAAAACTGGGAGCCGGTCGTCGAAGCATTAGGTAATGAATACAACGTGGTGGTCTTCCCCGTCTCTGCGATTGGTAAAGAGAAATCTGTCCGGAAAATCCAGTCTGTCCTGTATCTGGAGACGGCGCACCGCGCTGCGGCCTGGAAGAAACTGTTTTCGGTTGACGAGGGCATGCTCACCATTGGCAAAAAGAAAACCGGTGACGATCAAAAAGAAGCCCCGGTACAACCCGATTATAAACGCTGGAAAATCGCCGGCGAGGCGCTGGCCATTAACGATGTCGCGTTCAGGCAATACCGTATCCCCGGCACGCCCTGGGTCATTGCCGACGACGGCCGCCATGTACCGCAGTCAACGATGAAAGATCCGGCCACCCTGCGCGCCTTCATGACAGAGCACAGCAACGCGGAGAACTGATATGCAACAGAAGCAGAAACCGGTCGATGCCGCCCGGCTGCAGCGTCAGGTACATCAGAGCATGGTCGAAGAGATGGCGTATCGCACCGGCCCCCTGCTGCTCGCCATTATCGCCATATTTGGTGCGGCAATAGTCTGGCCTGTCCTTCTGTGGGCGGCCATTCCGGTCATGCTGGTCTGGGTCCCGATGTTCATGCTGAATGAATTCCGAATGCCGGCGAGGATGCCAATGGACATGGACAGGCTGGATCCGTCAACGGAAACCATGCGACCCGGCAAACTGCTGGGCTTTCTGCCCGTCACTAAGCTTAACCGGCATATGGAAAAGGCGGCGGGCGTGTTCTATACCGGATACGAACGCACGCTCGATGGCGGCCGTGAGATATGGCTGCGCATGGATGACCTGACGCGCCATCTCATTCTTATGGCCACCACCGGTGCCGGCAAAACCGAGATGTTGCTTGGTTTTGTGTTAAATGCACTGTGTTGGGCGAAAGGGCTGATCTTCTCTGACGGTAAGGCCCAGAATGACGTCTGGTTTGCTGTCGCCTCCCTGTCCCGCCGCTTTGGCCGTGAAGACGATCTGCGGTTGCTGAACTACATCACCGGCGGCCAGAGCCGCTCTCAGCGCCTGCTGGAGAATGACAAATCACGCCAGCAGTCCAATAACACGAACCCGTTTGCGCTGGCCCAGGAAACCTACATCACGCAGCTGATGGATTCCATGATGCCGGAAGCCGGCAACGACCGTACCTGGCAGGAGAAAGCCAAGGGGATGAACCAGGTCCTGACAAAGGCCCTGATTTACAAAAGCCGCAAGGAACAAAAGGTGATGTCGCAGCGGCTGATCCAGGAGTACCTCTCCCTGGATAAGTTCGCGGAGCTCTATCTGCAGGCTGAAGCTGAGGAATGGCACGAAGAAATTCGAACCGGGCTGCGTAATTATCTCTCAACCAGCGTGCCGGGCTTTGATATGAGCCTGATCACCAAGCCATCAGAGTGGTCGCAGGAGGCGCGTAACCAGCATGGTTATCTGACGAGCCAGTACAACCGTATGCTGTCACTCTTCAGCGATACCTATGGCCACGTGTTTTCATCCGGCGCCGGCGATATTGACCTGCGGGATGTGGTCCACAATGACCGTATTCTCGTCATCCTTATCCCGGCACTGGAGCTCTCCGCGTCAGAAGCGCTCACGTTGGGGCGGCTGACAACCTCCCAGCTGGCGATGATCCTGAGCCAGGACCTGGGCGAAAGGATGGAGGGGAAAGCGGAAGACATACTGGTTATCAAAAAATTCAGGGACCGCTTTCCCTTTTTATGGCTGGCAGATGAGGTCGGTTCGTACTACTCCGATACCATCGGTCAGCTGGCCACCCAGGTCCGCTCCCTCGGCTATGCGCTCGTTCTGGCAGGTCAGGACCTGCAGAAGCTCAAAACGGCCGTGGGGGATAAGCTCTGGACGCTGCTCGGCAACATGTTCACCCGCATCTTCGGGACCATCATCGATCCAACTGAAACCGCAGAGTTCGCCGCGAAATCAGCCGGGATGGAATACCAGGCCATTCAGGACAGTATGGAATACCGCGCCGGCGCGATCGGGGGGAGCTATGCCGATACCGGGCGCGTTACGGTCCAGGAGAAACCGAAACTGCCCTTTGATGAACTGCAGGCTTTAAACCAGGGGGAGCAGGCCACGGTCTTCAAAGGGGCCGTCATCCGGAACAACGCCCTGTACATCGCGGATGACGACAAAATCACCGACAAGGACGTCCGCATCAACCGGTTTGTTGAGGTGGAATGGCCAACGTATGACAGCCTGTCTCACCTGCTGCCGGCAAAAGTCCGCCGTGACCGCCCTCGTCCGGCCAGTATCAACCGCATTATGGCCATCGTGAAAAATGACAAGATCAGGCACGCCCCTGACAGCATGATCATTCAGGATGGCGTGCTGTATGCCATTGCAGATGAGGCCATGTATTTCGACGAAGTCGCACCCACGCCCCCCAATACAGTCCAGCGCGCGACGCAGCTGCTCAGCCTCGCCGCCGCTGTACTGACCGAGACCAGAGGCCGTTACCGCGTCGAATACCCGGAGCCGGAAAAACTGTCCGTCAAAAAGGATGAGCTGGAAAAATACCAGCACATTCACCAGTCGGCCGTCACTCAACAGGCTGACGGTTTCTCTTACTGATCTTCGGCCGCCTGCCCGGGTGGCCACGTTCTCAAAGGTATATCCATGTTTAAAAAAATACTGGTAGCAGCCGTGATGGCCACCACACTCTCTTCGTCCCTGTCAGCTATCGCCGCCCCTTCCGTGCAGGTCGGTTTCAGTCCGGAAGGGACCGCACAGGAACTGGTACTGAAGACCATTAACAATGCACAAAGCTCTGTGCGTATGTTGGGATATAACCTTACGGCTGCGGATATTGCGAAAGCACTGGCGTCCGCCAGTCGGCGTGGTGTGGACGTTAAAGTCATCCTGGATAAGAGAGAAAACCAGAACAAATATTCGAAAGCCGCACTCAATATACTGGTGAATGCCGGCGTGAAAGTCCGTCTGACGGATGCCTATAAAATCCACCATGACAAAGTCATCATCATCGACCAGAACACGGTTGAAACCGGCTCGTTCAACTTCACCAAAGCAGCGGAATATACGAATTCAGAAAATGCACTGGTTCTGAATGATATGCCACAGGTGGCCAGCGTCTATCTGGAACACTGGAAGTCCCGCTGGGACACAGGACGTGACTGGAAATCGACGTATTAACAAAGGCAGTTATGTCTGAAAACACACAAAGAAAAAATCCCTGCCGTCATAACGATGTGCAAATCAGGACGCGCGAGTTTGCGCTCATGCTGGGAGTACCAGAGCATGAACTCGGTGTCGCCGCATCCACCACTAATATATTTCGCGGAATACCATTACCGGCGCCGGTAAGTCAGTTAAAGGGAAAGACAAGGCAGTTCTGGCTGTCTGACTGTCTGGATTTTGCCGAACAGTTAAAAGGAACATCCGCAGAAAATAAATAAGCTTAGGCCGTCTGATTATTCAGGCGGCCTTTTTTTATGGCTTGATAGTGTTACAACACACAGTGCTGCTATCGGCAGCGTGGTACACTGACTTGCCTATAGAAACAGGGACTTCAATACGATCTTGAATGCGTTCAGGACTTAGCACTGCAGATTTTTTTGTGAGAAATCATATATATGCGATTATGTCATATATTGCATATATGCGTGGTTTTATTGTGAGCGATCATTCACGGATCTCCTTTTATAAATTGATCCTTGCTACGCAACATGGTAGTTTACAACGGTTTGTAGGAATTACTTGGGTGGGACGTTCCCGGAATAGCGTCCAAAGGGAAGGGGTGATGAATTTACGGCCCCTGAATGCAAAAACCCCCTGAAATCTGCTATCAACTTGGCGGTGGATTCAGAAATCAGGGGGTCCAAAAGCAGGCGCTGGCCTGTGAAGGATTATAGCAAATGCAGATTCTAACACAACCCCCACTCGCCATAAGTTCGGGCGGGTGTGACTGAAACAAGTCTCCATCTTAAAACCCGGCCTACGGGCATACCCAATCAGACCCCTTGCTATAACGTGGCTTCGCGCCGCCGCCGCCGGTTCCTGAACCGGTTGATCCGGTCACTGGCCACGCCTGCGGGGCGTCTGAAAATCACAGCAGAACTGCGCCGCCGCATCCGGTATAACAAGTATTGGGTCAATGAGGCAAACCGGTTCGGACTGGAAACGCTGTGTGAACTGTTGCTGGCCATCCTTGACGATCTTGATTTTAGAGACTGGCAAACCAGACACAACCTGGAAACGCTGGCCGAACGTGCCGGCTTGGCCACGCGCAGTCAATCCGGCCATGTGTCGATCTCCCGTGCCAGCCGGGGCTGTGACCGCTTGGTCTGGCTCAACGCTATCATTACAGAAAAAGCCCCCTTCAATCCTTATGACGCCCGCTGTGCCTGTAAGCACATCGAGGTCACAGAAGATTTCTTTGCCATTCTCGGCGTTCCGCTCAAGCAGGTTTACCGGGAGCGCGCACGGCTGCTGAACGTCGATCAGAATGAAGTCATCCACTCTGGTGATCAGCGGTTAATTGCGATCAAGGTTGAAAACTGGATGCGTAAGGCCGCTGCCGGGTTAGCCAGGATGAAATCAAAGCGTGACGCCGCACGCCAGCTAAAACAAGCCTACTACGCTCTTACACCCGCCTGATTGTTCACGCGAACAACCGCCTTAACTGGCGGGAACTCTGCACGTCTGCAATAAAACCCAGTACAAAAAAACACCATCCAACGGAAACTATTGCCAGCTACCAGGTGAATTTCCCTGCCGGCAGTAACCGGTTTGGCCACATTTGTGTTGCGATGGCCGATAACTGCTGTATACCTTGTGGGTAAGTTACAGTGAAGTGCAAACGGTTCGGTGCAATTACTCTTTTGGTTTATCTTTTAATTACTTACGTAATATAAAAGATAAAACCAAATAAAAAGACATTACTGTTATTCCCTTTGAAAAGTGAATAACCAGAACCAATCGGCGCAAGCGCCTCATAAGTAGCACCCCACGCTCACGCGCGGGGCAAGTGGCTCAGAGCTGAGATCTGCCAGCAGGAAGCGAACCCACCACTGAAAAGCGCCGCCGCCCCCGGCCACAGGCCGGGGAACACCATCGCTTTTAATGATGGATGTTGTAACTAGATTCCTGGACCGCTGTAAGTTCGACTGCGGTAAGCCAGGAATACACGCTCGTAAGCGGCCCTGACGGCCCGCTAACGCGGAGATACGCCCCGACTGCGGCTTCGCCTTGTCGTGACCACTCCGACCGCGCACAGAAGCCTCTATGCCGTATTTAGCGGGTATGGCTTAACAGGGCGAGGGATGGGATAGGTAGAACCTTTCAAAACGGTAACCGGCTTCGCCGGGCGACGGCGCCACTAACCGACTGAGCCCTGCTTAAATTCATCTGGCGCCTCCATGCCGCAAAGCGGCATTCAGAAGACTGGCTGCGCACTGCTCGCCAGTCCGGGCCTGATGTTCAATCCGGGGTCAACGGTTCCGGATAAGACCCGCTTCCGGTTAAGATATATTCATTCCCCTGAACAAAGGAAAAAAGCCCGCGGTGAATCAGTCAGGAAAATCGGCCCATCTGGCGTGGTGTGCCCTGGTGGCGCTGGCCTTAGCCAGGCAGAACGGTGACGTGGTGTCACCGGCACAGGAAAATCTCTTTCTCACCCGCTGGCTGGCGACCGCGCTGAGACAACGTCGTTTTTCGCGCGATGTCGCTTCCGACATTGAGTGGCTGCTTAAACAGGGCCGTCAGCTGGGCGTCAATGCGCAGCTGGCCAGTAAGCTGAATTACCTGTGGCATTCCTGTACCGGCGAGTTGTCTGAGCAAAATGATCTGTTCCGGCTGAACCATGCGCTGGAGGCAGCGAAGGCTATGAACTGGAATTACCGTGTGTTAAGCGACCGGGAATGGTCCGGCCGGAATGCCGTAACCCTGAATGCCGGCGTGAACGGCATTTATCTTTCACGCTCCAGTCTCGATGCCGCATTTGACGACGACGGCCGACAGATAAATCCTTTGTTGGTGCGTCTGACAGGGAATGTACCGGGACTGGTGACGCTGTTTATCCGCAGTGACTGGCAGGTGCAGCCTGAAGGTGATGCCTCCCTGACTTATCTGCACCGATTGTTGGCCCGATCGGCTAAGCCGCGCGACAGCGCACCTTAGCCCCACCTTCCCCCTTCGCTAAAACTGTATATACTGTTTATATGTACAGTGTGCGCCGGGAGACCGGTTAGAGATCAAGGGGTGAAAGTCCCCGACCATTGAAGGACCAGCAATCCACAAGGTCCCCGAGTCATGCGTTGCATACCGCGAGGTATGGGGCGAAGCGTTGACAGGGGTGTTGACAGGCCAGCCATTGAGCCACGAAATGTATATTAAATTACCGGGTGCCGACGTTGTACTGTTAACGGAAGGCAACATCATAGGGTGCGATACTGCGAGTGCCACATGGACCCGGCGGGGTCTGAGACCCTGGCATGTCAATACGATCTCTACGCGGGAACCGGGAGATCTCCCCTCTGACCATCTGCCAGTGTCGGAGATGGCCCGCACCGGGAAGACGAGGAGTCATAGCCGGTGATGTACGGAGAGGAGAAGTCGGACTCGCTCATAGTAGCGGCGAAGCAGGCGAACAACCCGAAAGGAGCGGAGTCAGTGGAGCGAAGGAGCGGGGCCAAGGGGAACGCGGAACAGCCACACATGCGCCGGACACAGAGCCGGGAAAGCATGTCACAGAGGCTGTCACGCGTGCGGGAAGCTGCGAAGCAGCGGAAGAAAGAACGGTTTACAGCATTGTTCCACCTGCTGACAGTCGAAGCACTGGAAGCCGCATTCCTCTCCCTGAGCAGGAAAGCGGCCGCCGGAGTGGATGGCATCAGGTGGATGGACTACGCCGGAAACATGAAGAACAACATAACAGATCTGCACCGGAGGCTACATCAGGGCAGCTACAGGGCGCAGCCCGGCAGGCGTCACTACATCCCAAAAGCGGATGGAAAACAACGCCCGCTCGGCATCGCCTCGCTGGAGGACAAGATCGTCCAGTATGCGCTGGTGAAAATCCTGAACGCAGTCTATGAAAACGACTTTATGGGGTTCTCATACGGGTTCAGACCCGGGCGAAGCCAGCACGATGCACTGGACGCACTGGCCACAGGGCTGGTACGCACTAACGTAAACTGGGTACTGGATGCCGACATCAGTCAGTTCTTCGACAGGGTGAGCCACGAATGGCTGATCAGGTTCACAGAGCATCGGATCGGCGACCGGAGGGTAATCAGGCTCATACGTAAGTGGCTCACAGCCGGGACGTCGGAGGAGGGTCAATGGCGAGCAACGGAGGAAGGCACCCCACAGGGTGCGGTCATCTCACCGCTGCTGGCAAACATATACCTCCACTACGTCTTCGATCTGTGGGCGCATCAGTGGCGACGTCGCTATGCCACAGGCAATGTGGTAATGGTCAGATACGCCGATGACATCGTCATCGGGTTCGACAAACGATACGATGCCCGGCGCTTCCGTATAGCCATGCAGCGCAGACTGAGGGAGTTCGGACTCACGGTTCACCCGGAGAAAACCCGTCTGATGGAGTTCGGCCGCTTCGCTGCCGAAAACCGTGCCATCAGGGGAAAAGGCAAACCAGAAACGTTCAACTTCCTCGGGTTCACGCACATCAGCGGGAAAGATCGCAACGGCAGGTTCATGCTGATACGAAAGACCCGCCGGGATCGGATGACGGCAACTCTGAAAGCCATCAAAGACGGTCTGCGAAGGCGCTGGCATTACTCAATCCCCGAACAGGGAAAATGGCTCAGGAGAGTGGTTCAGGGATACCTGAACTATCACTCGGTACCGGGCAACTTCCCCACCATGCAGAAGTTCAGGACACACGTAACAAACCTCTGGCGCCGGGCGCTCAGGCGCAGGAGCCAGAAGGATGATACGACCTGGACGAAAGCAAACAAACTGGCAGCCGCATGGCTACCAAGGGTTCGGGTTCTTCATCCATGGCCTGTGGAGCGGTTCACCGCCAGACACCCGAGGCAGGAGCCCGGTGCGTAAATCGCGCACGCCGGGATCTGTGCGGGGGGTATCCGGTAACGGGTATCCCTACCGCGACAAAGAGGAGGGTGTATGACATGCTTACTATCATTGAGCCCCGACCCGACACGCTGCTGCCGGGCCGGCCGATCTATACAGAACGCATTCCTGCAGGTTTTCCATCTCCTGCAGCTGGATATGAAAAGCAGGATCTGAACCTGCATGAATATTGCGTCAGACATCCCTCTGCAACCTATTTTCTGCGTGTGGAAGGCAACAGCATGGAAGACGCCCGGATTCACGATGGCGACGTACTGGTTGTCGATCGCGCCCTGGAGCCTGAGCACGGCAGTATTGTGATTGCCGCCGTGGACAATGAATTTACCGTGAAGCGACTGCTGCTGCACCCCCGCCCCTGCCTGATGCCAATGAATCCTGCCTACAGCCCGCTCTATTTCGATCCTGACAGTGACACCGTGCAGCTGTGGGGCGTTGTCAGCCATTCTGTGATGAGACATCTGTAGTGTTTGCCCTCATTGATGTAAACGGCATGTATGCCGCCTGTGAGAGTGCCTTCCGGCCTGACCTGGCCAGCCGTGCGGTATGTTGCCTCAGCAACAACGACGGGGCGATCGTGGCCCGGAACCGGCTTGCAAAACTGGCAGGACTGAAAATGGGGGAACCCTATTTCAAAGCGAGGCCGCTTATTGAAGCGCATAACGTGGCCGTATTCAGTTCAAACTACACCCTGTATGCCTCCATGTCAGCGCGTTTTGCGGCGGTAGTGGAATCGCTGTCTTCCCGTGTGGAGCAGTATTCAATTGACGAACTCTTTGTGGACTGTCGTGGGATGGAAACGGCAATGAACCTGGAGGCATTCGGGCATCAGCTGCGGCGTGAAGTGCAACGTCATACGACGCTGACCTGTGGAGTGGGCGTCAGTTTTACCAAAACGCTGGCAAAACTGTGTAATCACGCCGCCAAGACCTGGCCAGCCACCAGGGGCGTGGTTGCCCTGACTGACGAGCGCAGACTGCATAAACTGATGGCCATTCTGCCTGCGGCCGAAGTCTGGGGAGTGGGAAGGCGCATATCAGCGCGGCTTGAAACGATGGGGATCAGAACGGCGCTGGATCTGATGCGGGCTGATACCCGGTTTATCCGGAGTAATTTCAGTGTGACGCTGGAAAGAACGGTGCGGGAGTTACGTGGCGAAATCTGCTTTGGCCTCGATGAAAACCCGGCAACCAAACAGCAAATTGGGGGAACCGCAGAATTCGGAAAAAATCGTACGCTAAGCTAACGGTGTTCTCGTGACAGCTCTTTGACTAGGCTTTCTAAGGCCATTCTGATAGCCCTGACTTCCTGAAAAGCCATGGCTAAAATTTGTGCGGCTAAAAGGGATAACCGATGGTAAAGTAAGTTATCCCTGTCGAGATACTGAAAAGCGTTATCCTCGTTTTTCCCAAAACTGTTTTGCCAGTTCGCTCAGAGCGCTAGTTAACTGAGCGACAGATTTCGCACTTTGCAAATTATTCTGCCCGGTCTGTACATTGGTATCAGCAGCATCGCGTATATTGATAATACTGCGGTTTATGTCTTCACTTACTGCTCCCTGCTGCTCGACCGCAGTCGCTATTTGCGCGTTCATGTCGGTAATTTCGTTAACGCGTTGGCCAATTCCATCAAGAGCTGTAGCTGCTTCCTCTGCGTGAGCTACACTCGTGTGCGCTTGCCGACTACTTTGCTCCATGACTGTAACAGCGGATTGCGCTCGCTCTTGTAGAGCGCTGATCATGCTTTGAATATCCGTTGTCGATTGCTGTGTGCGAGCAGCAAGACTGCGAACCTCATCGGCGACAACAGCAAAACCACGCCCCTGCTCACCAGCACGCGCGGCCTCAATTGCTGCGTTGAGTGCCAACAAATTCGTTTGCTCGGCGATCCCTCGTATAACGTCAAGAACTTTTGATATCTCGTTACTTTGACCTTCAAGCTCATGAATAACCTGAGTGGCTTGCCTAATTTCACCTTCAAGGGCAGTGATTGACTGGCTTGTGTGGGCTACCAGACGCTGGCCAGATGCCGTCTCAGTGTCTGCTCTTCCGGCCGCATCTGCAGCATGCTGTGCATTGCTCGCAACCTCTTGAATGCTTGCCACCATTTGGTTTACTGCCGTTGCTATTTGATCTGTCTCTGCCTGCTGCTCAACTGTAAGTACATTGCTTGACTCAATATCCTTTAGTAGGCCTCGGGTGTGTTCGCTAAGCCGATTTGATGCATCACCTATGCGACCTACTATGGCGCCTGTTTCAGCTTGCATCATTCGTAAAGCAAACTCTATTTGGCCAAACTCATCGGTGCGCCCAGTGTAGAGGGATTGACTTAATGGGTTATTGGAAATATTCCTGGCTCTTTCAACCAGTCTTCCAAGAGGAGAGAGAATAGCCAAAACACTAACAGAGCTTAAGCTTCCTGACATTAAAGTGGCTAACAATAAGCTGCTTATTGATGTATCAGTAAGCATGCCGGCAGCCATTGCGCTTGATATAATACTACCCCATATGAGCAAGAGTATTTTCACGGAAAAGCTAGCAGCCAATTTCGGCCTCGCGGCCTTCCCGCTTCTCAATTGAGCATATAATTTTTCCGCAGCCAAAACCTGCTCAGGTTCAGGCTTGGTCCTTACAGACTGGTATTCAACAATCGAACCATTCTTAGCTATTGGCGTTACATAAGCACTTACCCAATAGTGGTCGCCATTTTTACAGCGATTTTTTACTAGCCCCATCCATGAGCGGCCAGATTTTAATGTACTCCACATATGCTCAAATGCAGCAGGCGGCATATCTGGGTGTCTTACGATGTTGTGAGGCTGGCCTAATAGTTCTTCCTCAGTGAAACCACTGATTTTAATGAAGTCAGGATTAACGTACGTGATATGGCTTTGAGGGGAGGTAGTCGAAAGGGCACTGTTGCAAATAGTCGGTGGTGATAAACTTATCATCCCCTTTTGCTGATGGAGCTGCACATGAACCCATTCAAAGGCCGGCATTTTCAGCGTGACATCATTCTGTGGGCCGTACGCTGGTACTGCAAATACGGCATCAGTTACCGTGAGCTGCAGGAGATGCTGGCTGAACGCGGAGTGAATGTCGATCACTCCACGATTTACCGCTGGGTTCAGCGTTATGCGCCTGAAATGGAAAAACGGCTGCGCTGGTACTGGCGTAACCCTTCCGATCTTTGCCCGTGGCACATGGATGAAACCTACGTGAAGGTCAATGGCCGCTGGGCGTATCTGTACCGGGCCGTCGACAGCCGGGGCCGCACTGTCGATTTTTATCTCTCCTCCCGTCGTAACAGCAAAGCTGCATACCGGTTTCTGGGTAAAATCCTCAACAACGTGAAGAAGTGGCAGATCCCGCGATTCATCAACACGGATAAAGCGCCCGCCTATGGTCGCGCGCTTGCTCTGCTCAAACGCGAAGGCCGGTGCCCGTCTGACGTTGAACACCGACAGATTAAGTACCGGAACAACGTGATTGAATGCGATCATGGCAAACTGAAACGGATAATCGGCGCCACGCTGGGATTTAAATCCATGAAGACGGCTTACGCCACCATCAAAGGTATTGAGGTGATGCGTGCACTACGCAAAGGCCAGGCCTCAGCATTTTATTATGGTGATCCCCTGGGCGAAATGCGCCTGGTAAGCAGAGTTTTTGAAATGTAAGGCCTTTGAATAAGACAAAAGGCTGCCTCATCGCTAACTTTGCAACAGTGCCGCGCGACGAGCAGCAGCACCAGGAGCAGAAGCACGTCGAGAAAAAGCAACAGCAGATCGAGCAGCGCCCACGGCGGGCCGCTCGCATCGGATAAGTCGAAAAATCCGGCTAAAGTGGCCGAGCTGCACATCAGGCCGCGCGGTTTTCCTCCCTGATCGCCGGCGCGGTTTCTTCCTCCCTGAACCGCATGCAGACTTGCCGCCTCGGACACCCCGAGGCGGTTTTTTTTCGCCTCGCTCGAGCATCGCCGCATCCGACGATGCCGAGACGACCAGGCCGCGCACGTCGAGCTGCAGCATCGCCATTGCCGACGATGGCACCAGGTCGCCGGCGGTGGCCACCGACCTCGAGCTCGCATCGCCACATCCGACGATGCGCGCCGGCGTCGACCATCGCCAGGTCTGACGATGGCGGCCGCCCTGCCCTGGATCTCGCATCGCCATTTCTGGCGATGAGATCCACGGAGCGGCCATTTAGACCCGCCAATAACGACCCGGCCAAGATAAATCGCATGACGGCCTTTTTGGCCGGGGGTAGCATGACCGGACACTTTGCGTATGCCCAAAGGAGCCCGCAAGTATGCGCAGGACGAAGCCAGTAGCCGCGCCGATGGTGGCGCGGGTCTATCTGCGCGTCAGCACCGACGCGCAGGACTTGGAACGCCAAGAGGCGATCACTACGGCCGCGAAGGCCGCCGGCTACTACGTCGCCGGCATCTACCGTGAGAAGGCATCCGGCGCACGCGCCGACCGGCCTGAGCTGCTGCGCATGATCGGCGACCTACAGCCCGGCGAGGTGGTCATTGCCGAGAAGATCGACCGCATCAGCCGCCTACCTTTGCCCGAGGCCGAGCGCCTGGTGGCCTCGATACAGGCCAAAGGCGCAAGCCTGGCCGTCCCTGGCGTGGTCGATCTATCCGACCTGGCGGCCGAGGCCCAGGGCGTCGCCAAGATCGTGCTGGAAGCCGTGCAGATCATGCTTTTTCGCCTGGCCTTGCAGATGGCCCGCGACGACTACGAGGACAGGCGCGAACGCCAGCGCCAAGGCATTGAGTTGGCCCGCCAGGCCGGGCGGTACAAGGGCCGCCGTGCTGATCCGAAGCGCCGCGCCCAAGTTGTCGCGCTGCGCAAGTCCGGCTACAGCATCAACAAGACCGCCGAGCTGGCCGGGTACAGTGCGGCCCAGGTGAAACGGATATGGGCCGAGGTCAGCCAGGCCGAAGCGAAGCAGCACGGCGCGTTCGTGGAGGACGCATTGACGGAAGCCGATGCCCTGGCCGCTGTCGGCCAGGATGAGCGCCAGGAGGAAAGGGCATGAAGAAGCCGAACCAAGACGACGAGCCGTTTTTCATCACCGAGGAGATTGCGGCCGAAATGATCGCCGGCGGCTATGAGTTCGAGCTGCCGCCCATTCCTTGCACCATCCGCCTACGCGACGTGCTGGAGCGCATGACCGATGCTGAGCTAGCATTGCAGCCGGGCGAGATCGCCGACCAGGAGCGTGAACGCTGCCGGCGCAAGCCGTGTTCAACCTCATGATCTGGTCATGGTATTTTTCATGGCACTGAGCCTGATAGTTCTTGCAAATTGTTGTCACTAAAGGGTTTTGTGTGCTTGTTTACAATCGAGTGGGAGTGACGGGCACTGGCTGGCAATGTCTAGCAACGGCAGGCATTTCGGCTGAGGGTAAAAGAACTTTCCGCTAAGCGATAGACTGTATGTAAACACAGTATTGCAAGGACGCGGAAC
>NZ_CP073376.1:0-55826 GCF_018199955.1 Klebsiella sp. P1954
ATGAGCGCACGTTCACAGGCACTGGTTCCCCTCAGCGCAGAGCAACAGGCCGCATGGCGGGCGGTGGCGGAGACAGAAAAACGCCGCCACCAGGGAAACACGCTGGCGGAATATCCGTATGCGGGGGCGTTTTTCCGCTGTCTGAACGGAAGCCGCAGGATATCGCTGTCTGACCTGCGATTTTTCATGCCGTCCCTGACCGCAGAAGAACTGCGCGGCAACCGTTCTCAGTGGCTGTATGCCGTCGATGTGCTGATTGAAACTCAGGGCGAGGTCTGCCTTCTTCCCCTTCCCGGCGATGCAGCAGAGCGGCTGTTCCCGTCGGTGCGGTTCCGTGTCAGGGAGCGCAGTCGCCACAAATCCGCACTGGTCATGCAAAAGTACAGCCGCCAGCAGGCGAGGGAGGCAGAGCAGAAAGCCCGTGCGTACCAGGCGCTGGTCGCTCAGGCTGAAATCGAACTGGCATTCCATTCGCCGGAAACAGTCGGAAGCTGGCATGCACGCTGGAGTGACCGGGTGGCAGAGCATGACCTGGAAACCCTGTTCTGGCAGTGGGGTGAGCGTTTTCCGTCACTGGCCGGAATGGAACGCTGGCAGTGGCAGGATATGCCGTTCTGGCAGGTTATTGCGGAAGCCAGTCTTGCAGCAAGAGAGGCCGGTCACGCTGTCCGTGAGATGGAGCGGTGGATGGTGCCGAACAAACTCCGGGAGGCGGCGTGATGCGGCAACAATCACACAGATTACCCGTAAACAGCCTGAATGAGCGGGTTATTTTCAGGAAAAGTGAGTGTGGTCAGCGTGCAGGTATATGGGCTATGATGTGCCCGGCGCTTGAGGCTTTCTGCCTCATGACGTGAAGGTGGTTTGTTACCGTGTTGTGTGGCAGAAAGAAGATAGCCCCGTAGTAAGTTAATTTTCATTAACCACCACGAGGCATCCCTATGTCTAGTCCACATCAGGATAGCCTCTTACCGCGCTTTGCGCAAGGAGAAGAAGGCCATGAAACTACCACGAAGTTCCCTTGTCTGGTGTGTGTTGATCGTGTGTCTCACACTGTTGATATTCACTTATCTGACACGAAAATCGCTGTGCGAGATTCGTTACAGAGACGGACACAGGGAGGTGGCGGCTTTCATGGCTTACGAATCCGGTAAGTAGCAACCTGGAGGCGGGCGCAGGCCCGCCTTTTCAGGGCTGATGCTGGTCTGACTGCACTGAAGCGCCTTTATAAAGGGGCTGCTGGTTCGCCGGTGGCCCCTTTCTCCTTGCTGGCATTGTACGGGCATGAACAACCAGACTGCCAGGAAGGCCGTTTCCCTCCGGGAACGGGGATGAACGTGCGCCTGCGGCGCCCGTTCTTTTCCCCCGCCTTCTCTGTTTATGACTTACCAGAAATCACATCACCTTCCCTTTGATTATTCTCTTTTTCCTCCTGCTCTGACTCTGATTACTGCTCTGACTCTGATTACTGCTGCCCTGATTATTGTCTGTTTTGTTGTTCTCCTGCTTATGCCTTTTCCGGGCGTCCCCCTGGCGGGGCGGGCTGTCGTGAACGGAGCCAGCGAAGCTGTCTCCGCCCTGGCGGGCTTCCATCCCTGACGCAAAAACCCGGGTTTGCAGCGACCGGAACGGTCGCGCCACCCTTGTCGCGCCGTGGCCTGCGCTCCCGGCATCCCGGCAAAAGACGCCGGGATGTAAGGAGCAACGCCGTTTCGCAAACCGCGCTTCACGTCGTTGCGGCGGGTCCCTGCCCGTTGTTCTGTCCGGTGCCATTCACCTGTTTAAGCCCCTGTCGCCGGGGGCATAGACAGCCACAACCTGCCGCACTGACTGTCCAGGGTAAATGAACAGCCCACAAAATTTTTTACCCAAAACCCGGTAAAAAATTTTGCGTTCTGCCCAGGACAGGTGCGTCAGGCCGTGGCAGTGATGCCCCTTGCGGCGAAGGTTCTCAAACAGGTGATGGTGAATACCGGAGGGAACAAAAGGCAGGTCCCCGCAAAACGTCAAAACCGCGGCTCCCGAAACTCAACAGATGATGGGGGCTGAAAACATCAGATACAGGAGGAATTATGAGCGCATTTTCTTTTAACACCACTTATCAGCCAACAGGCGATCAGCAGAAAGACGCAATCGCACAAATCGGGATCATGCAGAATCGTGCTGTTCAGGCAAATCTTGCATATCAGAGCTGCCGGGATTCTGGTGCACTCTTTAAGGTGCTCCACCAGGTCAATAATGAGCTGCATGACTTACTGGATAGCCTGGAGAATCATACTCCTCTTGTCAGAAAAAACGCTGATGAGTTGATCGCGCTGTTACTGCTTTTCACTCGGCAGGTTGGTCAGTCCCGAACTGACCTGATTTGATGGTCCTTCCCCTCGGAATTGTTGTCTTTTTGTTAACGATAACCGAGGGGGGATGATATTAAGCGAAAAAACTTTTATTAATTTTATGCCTTCATAAAGGAGTTACTGTTATGCGATTAGCTTCCCGTTTTGGTCGATATAATTCTATTCGCCGTGAGCGCCCGTTAACGGATGACGAATTAATGCAGTTTGTTCCATCTGTCTTTTCTGGTGATAAACATGAATCCCGGAGTGAGCGTTATACATATATCCCAACCATCAATATCATCAATAAGTTACGTGATGAAGGTTTCCAGCCATTCTTTGCCTGTCAGAGTCGGGTTCGTGATTTGGGACGCCGCGAATACAGTAAACATATGTTACGTCTTCGCAGGGAAGGGCATATTAACGGGAAAGAAGTTCCTGAAATTATCCTGCTTAATTCACATGATGGTTCATCCAGTTATCAGATGATCCCAGGAATTTTTCGTTTTGTCTGCACAAATGGCCTGGTGTGTGGGAATAATTTTGGCGAAATCCGCGTTCCACATAAAGGTGATATTGTCGGGCAGGTTATTGAGGGAGCGTATGAAGTGCTCGGTGTCTTTGATAAAGTCACTGAAAATATGGAGACAATGAAAGAGATACATCTTAACAGTGACGAACAACATTTATTTGGCAGAGCTGCATTGATGGCCAGGTACGAAGATGAAAATAAAACGCCAGTGACGCCAGAACAAATAATTACTCCCCGCCGTTGGGAGGATAAACAGAACGATCTCTGGACAACCTGGCAGCGGGTTCAGGAGAATATGATAAAAGGTGGATTATCGGGGCGAAGTGCCTCCGGTAAAAATACCAGAACAAG
The DNA here is from genome assembly GCF_018199955.1 of Klebsiella sp. P1954. NCBI lineage: Bacteria > Pseudomonadati > Pseudomonadota > Gammaproteobacteria > Enterobacterales > Enterobacteriaceae > Klebsiella > Klebsiella sp. P1954. The sequence goes on from NZ_CP073376.1 coordinate 3,217, forward strand.
AGCCATTACAGGCATTGACGGTGATATCCGAATCAACAAAGCATTATGGATGATTGCCGAACAGTTCAGGGAGTGGAAGTCATGATAATATAAGTAAAGCCCCGAAAAATTTTTCGGGGCTTTACTTATATTATCATCCTGCGGCATTGCTGTGTCGTCTGATATGCCTCAATTTCATCAACTGGCTTTTCGGTAGTCTGTAAATATTGTGCCCGCGAAAAATGGTCTGGCAGGAGGCTGCGCAGTTACCGGATATATATAAGATGGGATCCCGCTTTGCGGGGCTTCGGCCAGTCAGCATTATCACTCATATGATATTTTTGTGTGTGGCCTTCCATGCCGCTGTCGCGGCATAACCGGTATTTGACAATGTATACAATATTAATTTTTCTGCACACTGTTAATTTGGGAAAGTGATTTCTTCGTGGTCGGAACCCGGATGCCTTTACTGCTCTTTATCCAGGTATAAATCCGGTAAACCTCTGATGCGTAGGCAAGACGTCTCTGGTTCTGGCGTTCGGTCTTCCTGAATCCGGCATTGTATGCACCAACGGCCTCCCAGGAGACGCCCCATTTTTTAAAGGCTATTGCCAGATAATAAGCACCGGTATAAATGTTCATACAGGGATCTGTTGTCAGATGTTCCGGCTTAATTCCATAGCGGGCCAGTTCGTTAAAATGCTGGGAATCTACCTGCATCAGTCCGCTGCCATATCCCGTTACCGGATTAATACCGATGGCATTAACCCGGTAACGGGATTCTTTCCATGATATCGCTCTCAGTAAATCCGGGTCTATTTTGTAATCCCGACCTGCAAGATCAAAGCAATCGGCGGCTTCGCAGATCCCATTTATAAACATCAGGCAGATTGCTAACATCCATTTTTTCATTTTTCCACCTCTGGTGACTTTATCCGTAAATAATTTAACCCACTCCACAAAAAGGCTCAACAGGTTGGTGGTTCTCACCACCAAAAGCACCACACCCCACGCAAAAACAAGTTTTTGCTGATTTGCTTTTTGAATCATTAGCTTATGTTTTAAATAATGTATTTTAATTTATTTTACATTATTAAATAGGGGCGTTGACGACCCTATGGCGACCCTATGGCGACCCTTGTTAGGGTCAGTACTGACAAATTTTATGAAAAACATTTGGATATATTAGGGCCGCCCCTAGCAGCGCCGTGCGTTTTTTTATAGTATGCCCCTAGGGGCGCTGCTAGGGGTGCTCTTCTTTTTTCAGACCAAACTATGAGTAAATGAAATAAAACACTTGTTTCAGAATATAAAAGGTACTGTCTTATGGCCAGAGTAAATCTGTATATCAGTAATGAGGTTCATGAAAAAATTAACATGATTGTTGAAAAGCGTCGTCAGGAGGGAGCAAGAGATAAAGATATAAGCCTTTCAGGAACTGCTTCAATGCTTCTTGAATTGGGGCTTCGCGTATATGATGCACAGATGGAGCGTAAAGAGTCTGCGTTTAACCAGACAGAGTTTAATAAACTTCTTCTTGAATGTGTTGTAAAAACACAGTCAACGGTGGCAAAGATTTTAGGTATTGAGTCTCTCAGTCCTCATGTCTCCGGAAACCCGAAGTTTGAATATGCCAGTATGGTTGACGATATCAGAGAGAAAGTGTCTGTTGAGATGGACCGGTTTTTTCCAAAAAATGATGATGAATAAATGAAAATGAAGTTTGAGTTGGTTCAAATATAAGAATTTTTATGATTCAAAAAGATGACAATACGTCAGATAATTAGTATATTAATTACGTGGTTAATGCCACGTTAAAAATTGAAACTGAAAATCGCCGATGCAGGGAGGTCTGAACTCCCTGCATCGACTGTCCATAGAATCCTTAACGGAGGTTCCTATGTGTGCGCTGGATCGTAGAGAAAGGCCACTTAACAGTCAATCTGTAAATAAGTACATCCTTAACGTTCAGAATATCTACAGAAATTCTCCCGTTCCGGTTTGTGTCCGTAACAAAAACCGGAAAATCCTTTATGCCAATGGGGCTTTTATTGAACTCTTTTCCAGAGAAGATAAACCCTTATCCGGAGAGAGTTATATACGTCTGCAGGTTGAAATTTTTCTTTCATCACTTGAATTGGAATGCCAGGCTCTTGGACATGGCTCTGCATTTTGTCGTCGTTTTAATTTTCATGGCGAAATCTATCAGATAAGGATGGAGAATGTTTCTTTTTATAATGACGAATCTGTTGTTTTATGGCAAATTAATCCGTTTCCTGATTATCCATTTTTTGCGTTAAGTCAGAGTGGAAGTAATACAAATACTTCTGATAAATTAACGATATGGAATGATCTTTCCCCCGGGACATTGCTTGTTTTCTCTTTTTATATGCTGGGTGTTGGTCATGCAACAATTGCCAGAGAATTGGGTATTACAGACAGAGCATCTGAGGATCGAATTAAACCAGTTAAACGGAAAATAAAAGAATTTTTTGAACACTTTGATTTATTCAGAGTGTCATGTATCTATAAAGGGAAAATAGATTTGCTATTAAATATAATTCGTGAATTTTATAGCGTTAAGTAAATGTTAAATAAGGCACGCCAATTTTGGCGTGTTTTTTTTCGTCGGTTTCTGTGCAATCATAATTTTATTAGTCGGGAAACAGAGGTGAATTGAGTGAGGAGGCGTAACGCGAGAGGCGGTATAAGCAGAACAGTCTCGGTGTATCTCGATGAAGATACAAATAACCGACTTATTAAGGCCAAAGATCGTAGTGGAAGAAGTAAAACGATAGAAGTCCAGATCCGTCTCAGAGATCATCTGAAACGATTTCCTGATTTCTATAACGAAGAAATATTCAGGGAGGTGACCGAAGAGAGCGAGTCAACATTTAAAGAACTTTAGTTTTTATCTATCAATATTAAACAGAGGAATCATATGGACGCCGTTTTAAGTGTTCAGGGTGCTTCTGCGCCCGTCAAAAAGAAGTCGTTTTTTTCCAAATTCACTCGTCTGAATATGCTTCGCCTGGCTCGCGCTGTGATCCCGGCTGCTGTTCTGATGATGTTCTTCCCGCAACTGGCGATGGCCGCTAGCAGCAGTGGTCAGGACCTGATGGCAAGTGGTAACAACACGGTTAAGGCGACCTTCGGTAAGGACTCCAGTATTGTTAAATGGGTTGTTCTGGCTGAAGTTCTGGTCGGTGCGGTCATGTACATGATGACCAAAAACGTCAAGTTCCTGGCCGGTTTCGCCATCATCTCTGTATTTATTGCTGTGGGTATGGCCGTCGTTGGCCTCTGACAGGAAATAAAACGATGTCGGGAGACGAGAATAAACTTAAGAAATATCGTTTCCCGGAAACACTGACCAACCAGAGCCGCTGGTTTGGCCTGCCACTGGATGAACTGATCCCCGCAGCAATCTGTATTGGCTGGGGTATCACAACATCGAAATATCTGTTCGGTATTGGTGCAGCGGTTCTGGTTTATTTCGGGATTAAAAAACTGAAAAAAGGGCGGGGCAGTTCCTGGTTACGTGACCTGATTTACTGGTATATGCCAACAGCCCTGCTGCGCGGTATTTTTCATAATGTTCCCGATTCGTGTTTCCGGCAGTGGATTAAATAGAACTGATACCAGGATTGTTATATGGAACACGGTGCCCGTTTAAGTACCAGTCGTGTAATGGCCATCGCCTTTATATTTATGTCAGTGCTTATTGTTCTCAGCCTCTCTGTTAACGTCATTCAGGGGGTGAATAACTACCGTCTTCAGAATGAGCAACGCACTGCCGTGACGCCAATGGCATTTAATGCCCCCTTTGCCGTGTCACAGAACAGTGCCGACGCCTCTTATTTACAGCAGATGGCGCTGTCATTTATTGCCCTCCGTCTGAATGTTTCATCAGAAACCGTCGACGCCTCACATCAGGCGCTTCTGCAATATATCCGCCCGGGCGCACAGAACCAGATGAAAGTTATTCTGGCTGAAGAAGCGAAGCGTATTAAAACCGATAACGTGAACTCAGCCTTTTTCCAGACCAGTGTTCGTGTCTGGCCTCAGTATGGCCGTGTGGAAATTCGTGGTGTGCTTAAAACCTGGATTGGTGATTCAAAACCTTTCACTGATATCAAACATTACATCCTTATTCTGAAGCGGGAAAACGGGGTGACCTGGCTGGATAATTTCGGGGAAACAGACGATGAGAAAAAATAATACGGCAATAATATTCGGCAGCCTGTTTTTTTCCTGCAGCGTGATGGCCGCAAACGGTACGCTGGCCCCCACCGTGGTGCCAATGGTGAACGGTGGTCAGGCCAGTATTGCCATCAGCAATACCAGCCCGAATCTGTTTACCGTTCCCGGTGACCGGATTATCGCCGTGAACAGTCTGGATGGTGCCCTGACCAATAATGAGCAGACCGCCTCCGGCGGTGTGGTGGTGGCCACCGTCAACAAAAAGCCCTTTACGTTCATTCTGGAAACAGAACGTGGTCTGAATCTTTCCATTCAGGCCGTTCCCCGTGAAGGCGCGGGGCGTACCATTCAGCTGGTCAGTGACCTGCGCGGAACCGGAGAAGAAGCCGGTGCGTGGGAAACGTCCACGCCTTACGAATCCCTGCTTGTGACCATCAGCCAGGCCGTCCGTGGCGGAAAATTACCCGCAGGCTGGTATCAGGTCCCGGTGACAAAGGAAACCCTGCAGGCCCCGGCGGGGCTGTCTTCAGTGGCAGATGCCGTATGGACGGGGAATCACCTGAAGATGGTCCGCTTTGCCGTGGAAAATAAAACGCTGTCTGCCCTGAATATCCGGGAAAGTGATTTCTGGCAGCCGGGAACCCGTGCCGTGATGTTCAGCCAGCCTGCCAGCCAGTTACTGGCAGGTGCGCGCATGGATGTGTATGTCATCCGTGACGGGGAGGGCAACTGATGGCCAGTATCAATACCATTGTGAAACGCAAGCAGTACCTGTGGCTGGGGATTGTGGTTGTCGGTGCAGCCTCCGCGATTGGTGGTGCACTGTATCTGTCTGATGTGGACATGTCCGGTAACGGTGAGGCCGTGGCTGAACAGGAACCCGTGCCGGATATGACCGGTGTGGTGGATACGACCTTTGATGACAAGGTGCGTCAGCATGCCACCACAGAGATGCAGGTGACGGCAGCGCAGATGCAGAAGCAGTATGAGGAAATCCGTCGCGAGCTGGATGTCCTGAACAAACAGCGCGGTGATGACCAGCGTCGTATTGAAAAGCTGGGACAGGATAATGCCGCCCTGGCAGAGCAGGTGAAAGCCCTGGGTGCTAATCCCGTCACGGCGACCGGTGAGCCTGTACCGCAGATGCCTGCCTCACCGCCCGGCCCGGAAGGCGAACCACAGCCAGGAAACACCCCCGTATCCTTCCCGCCGCAGGGCAGCGTTGCTGTTCCACCGCCGACGGCGTTTTATCCCGGGAATGGTGTCACGCCACCACCACAGGTGACGTACCAGTCTGTGCCGGTGCCTAACCGGATACAGCGTAAGGTGTTTACCCGTAATGAGGGAAAACAGGGACCATCACTGCCGTACATTCCGTCAGGAAGTTTTGCGAAAGCCATGCTGATTGAAGGGGCGGATGCCAATGCGTCAGTCACCGGTAATGAATCCACGGTGCCGATGCAGCTGCGTATCACCGGTCTGGTGGAAATGCCGAACAGCAAAACGTATGACGCAACGGGATGTTTTGTGGGGCTGGAAGCCTGGGGGGATGTGTCCAGTGAACGTGCCATTGTACGCACCCGCAATATCAGCTGCCTGAAGGACGGCAAAACCATTGATATGCCGATTAAGGGGCATGTCAGCTTCCGGGGTAAAAACGGTATCAAGGGCGAAGTGGTGATGCGTAACGGCAAAATCCTCGGCTGGGCATGGGGCGCGGGATTTGTTGACGGTATCGGTCAGGGAATGGAGCGCGCCTCCCAGCCGGCTGTCGGGCTGGGTGCCACAGCCGCTTACGGGGCTGGTGATGTCCTGAAAATGGGTATCGGTGGCGGCGCATCGAAAGCCGCACAGACGCTCAGTGACTACTACATCAAACGTGCCGAACAGTATCACCCGGTGATACCGATTGGTGCGGGCAACGAAGTGACCGTGGTGTTCCAGGACGGCTTCCAGCTGAAAACCGTGGAAGAGATGGCGCTGGAACGCACGCAGAGCAGAGCGGAAGAAGAGAATCAGGAAAGTCCGGTTCCTGTTCCGCCATCGGCTGAAAGTCATCTTAACGGCTTTAATACTGACCAGATGCTGAAGCAGCTGGGCAACCTGAATCCGCAGCAGTTTATGTCCGGCAGCCAGGGAGGGGGCAACGATGGCAAATAATATGTCGTCCCGTCAGGCGTGCCATGCCGCCCGGTATGTTGTCGCCCGGGTTCTGCGAGGACTGTTCTGGTGTCTGAAGTACATCGTCATTCTGCCACTGGCCACAATGGCCCTGATGGCTCTGTTTGTTTTATGGAAGGACAACACCACGCCGGGGAAATTACTGGTTAAGGAGATTAACTTCGTAAGACAAACAGCACCTGCCGGACAGTTCCCGGTCAGTGAATGCTGGTTTTCTTCCTCTGATTCTTCAGGCAGATCAGAAATACAGGATATCTGCCATTACCGCGCGGCTGATGCTGCAGATTATGTCAGGGAGACTGACCGGTCACTGATGCAACTGGTCACCGCATTATGGGCAACACTGGCACTGATGTATGTCTCGCTGGCAGCGATCACCGGGAAATATCCGGTGCTGCCCGGAAAAATGAAATGTATCCGGGTGGTAACCGCAGATGAATATCTGAAGGACGTTTATACGGAAGACGCTTCCCTGCCGGGAAAAATCAGGAAATGCCCTGTTTATCTTCCTGATGACAGAACAAACAGAAACAACGGAGATAAAAATGAACATGCGTAATATTAATGTTATTACAGCCCTCTCTGTGCCGGGTAAAACCGTGTCAGATGATTTTATGCATGCTGTTCTCAGTAACTGCGCCACAAGAATCGTACTTCCTGCACCGGAGAAATTCGGTTCTGAGTCATTGCCGGACAATTTTAATATGACTGCTGTCGGTGTGATGAAGAATTCAGAAATATAAGGAACCCTTCGATGAATAAGCTGGTTTCTGATGGCAGCGTCAAAAAAATAAATTATCCGGTGCTGTATGAGTCCGGAATAACACCTCCGTTATGTGAAGTCAGTGCACCAGAGCCTGATGCGGGTGGGAAACGCATTGTGGCATATGTTTATAAATCATCACGGAATACGGTTTTTGAAAATCCTGACATTGTAAAAACCTGTACGGTCAGGGATTTGAAGAATGATTTTGTGAACTGCGATGAGAAAGGTGAGGGACAGTGAAACAGATTTCTTTATTTATTCCTCTGCTGGGGACCTTATTACTTTCCGGCTGTGCCGGAACCAGTACGGAATTTGAGTGTAACGCCACCACATCCGATACCTGTATGACGATGGAGCAGGCCAATGAGAAGGCCAAAAAACTGGAGCAGTCCTCAGAAGCAAAGCCGGTTGCGGCATCACTGCCGCGCCTGGCTGAAGGGAACTTCCGGACAATGCCGGTGCAGACCGTCACCGCGACCACTCCGTCCGGCAGCAGACCTGCGGTGACAGCACATCCGGAGCAGAAACTGCTGGCACCACGCCCGCTGTTTACCGCTGCCCGGGAAGTGAAAACGATTGTTCCGGTCAGTTCAGTTGCGCCGGTAACACCTCCCCGTCCGCTAAGAACGGGTGAGCAGACGGCTGCATTATGGATAGCGCCTTATATTGATAATCAGGATGTTTATCATCAGCCATCCAGCGTGTTTTTTGTTATTAAACCGTCTGCGTGGGGAAAACCACGTATTAATTAACTGGCCCTGAAGTTGTATATCAGCCGGCAATGCCGGCGGGCTTTCTGTATTCAAAATCTGCCTGTAAAACGAGTGCCCTGTGCGTGAAAAGGGATGGGCGGTAGCGTGTCAGAACATGTCGGGAGGAATATTCCGTGAGTGATGAAGCCGATGAAGCATATTCAGTGACAGAACAACTGACCATGACAGGAATAAACCGGATACGCCAGAAAATAAATGCTCATGGTATTCCTGTTTATCTCTGTGAAGCATGCGGAAATCCTGTTCCGGAAGCCCGGCGGAAAATATTTCCCGGTGTGACGTTGTGCGTTGAATGTCAGGCGTATCAGGAAAGACAGAGAAAACATTATGCATAAGTCAGTCGCAGAACATAGTGATTTAACTCCGGATGAACATGAGTGGATATTCAGAAAACAGAAATCTTTGTATATGCGCCGGGAAATGGCGCGTTAATTACAGGTATTCCCTTCATGGCTACCGCATTTCTCGCTTTATTTTTCAACTAAGGAATTCATGTGAATAACCCACTTGAGGCCGTCACTCAGGCGGTTAACTCCCTCGTCACAGCACTGAAACTGCCTGACGAATCCGCAAAGGCCAATGAAGTTCTGGGCGAAATGAGCTTCCCGCAGTTCAGCCGTCTGCTGCCGTACCGTGATTACAACCAGGAATCCGGTCTGTTCATGAATGACACCACGATGGGCTTTATGCTGGAAGCCATTCCCATCAATGGGGCGAATGAGTCCATTGTGGAGGCGCTCGACCACATGCTGCGCACCAAACTGCCGCGCGGAGTGCCGTTCTGCATCCATCTGATGTCCAGTCAGCTTGTTGGTGACAGGATTGAATACGGGCTGCGTGAGTTCTCCTGGTCAGGTGAACAGGCTGAACGGTTTAACGCCATTACCCGTGCCTATTATATGAACGCGGCAGCGACACAGTTTCCGCTGCCGGAGGGGATGAATCTGCCCCTGACCCTGCGCCATTACCGGGTATTCTTCTCGTACTGTTCTCCCTCGAAGAAAAAAAGCCGGGCTGACATTCTGGAAATGGAAAACCTGGTGAAAATCATCCGGGCGTCGTTACAGGGGGCCAGTATCACCACACAGGCGGTGGATGCACAGGCCTTTATCGATATTGTCGGGGAGATGATTAACCATAACCCGGACTCCCTGTACCCGAAAAGACGTCAGCTGGACCCGTATTCTGATCTGAATTATCAGTGTGTGGAGGACAGTTTTGATCTGAAGGTCCGGGCGGATTACCTGACGCTGGGGCTGCGTGAGAACGGCAGGAACAGCACAGCCCGTATCCTGAATTTCCATCTGGCCCGTAACCCGGAAATCGCCTTCCTGTGGAACATGGCCGATAACTACAGCAATCTGCTGAACCCGGAAATGTCCATTTCCTGCCCGTTCATCCTGACGCTGACACTGGTGGTGGAAGATCAGGTGAAAACCCACAGTGAAGCCAACCTGAAGTACATGGACCTGGAGAAAAAGTCGAAGACCTCCTATGCCAAATGGTTTCCGTCCGTGGAGAAAGAAGCTAAGGAGTGGGGGGAACTGCGCCAGCGGCTGGGCTCCGGTCAGTCTTCTGTCGTGTCCTACTTCCTTAACATCACAGCATTCTGCAAGGATAACAATGAAACGGCTCTGGAAGTGGAGCAGGACATTCTGAACAGCTTTCGTAAAAACGGTTTTGAGCTGATTTCACCGCGCTTTAACCACATGCGCAATTTCCTGACCTGCCTGCCCTTTATGGCCGGGAAAGGGCTGTTTAAACAGCTGAAAGAGGCCGGTGTGGTTCAGCGCGCAGAGAGCTTTAATGTGGCCAACCTGATGCCGTTAGTGGCGGATAACCCCCTGACACCGGCAGGCCTGCTGGCACCCACCTACCGTAACCAGCTGGCGTTTATCGATATCTTCTTTAAGGGGATGAATAACACCAACTACAACATGGCGGTCTGTGGAACATCCGGGGCCGGTAAAACCGGGTTGATACAGCCACTTATCCGCAGCGTGCTGGACTCCGGGGGCTTTGCCGTGGTGTTCGACATGGGGGATGGCTACAAGTCTTTGTGTGAGAACATGGGGGGCGTATATCTGGACGGTGAAACCCTGCGCTTTAACCCGTTTGCGAACATCACTGATATTGACCAGTCAGCGGAGCGTGTCCGTGACCAGTTGTCGGTGATGGCCAGCCCCAACGGTAACCTGGATGAAGTGCATGAAGGTCTGTTGCTGCAGGCGGTCAGAGCCTCCTGGCTGGCTAAAAAGAAGCAGGCGCGCATTGATGATGTGGTGGATTTCCTGAAAAACGCCCGTGATAACGACCAGTATGTCGAGTCACCGACCATCCGCAGCCGTCTGGACGAAATGATTGTGCTGCTTGACCAGTACACTGCCAACGGCACTTACGGCCGGTATTTTAACTCTGATGAACCGTCCCTGCGGGATGATGCCAGAATGGTGGTGCTGGAGCTGGGTGGGCTGGAAGACCGTCCGTCACTGCTGGTTGCGGTGATGTTCAGCCTTATCATTTACATCGAGAACCGGATGTACCGCACGCCGCGTAACCTCAAGAAACTGAACGTCATTGATGAAGGCTGGCGTCTGCTGGACTTCAAAAATCGTAAAGTTGGTGAGTTTATTCAAAAAGGTTACCGCACCTGTCGCCGTCATACCGGTGCCTATATCACCATCACACAGAACATCGTCGACTTTGACTCTGACAAGGCATCCAGCGCAGCCCGCGCGGCATGGGGTAACTCCTCCTACAAAATTATCCTCAAACAGAGTGCGAAGGAGTTCGCGAAATACAACCAGCTGTATCCGGACCAGTTCCTGCCACTGCAGCGCGACATGATTGGTAAGTTTGGTGCGGCCAAAGACCAGTGGTTCAGTTCCTTCCTGCTGCAGGTGGAGAACCACTCCTCCTGGCACCGTCTGTTTGTGGACCCGTTAAGCCGCGCCATGTACAGCTCTGACGGCCCGGATTTTGAGTTTGTGCAGCAGAAGCGTAAAGAGGGGCTGAGTATTCATGAGGCGGTGTGGCAGCTGGCGTGGAAGAAGTCAGGGCCGGAGATGGCTTCGCTGGAAGCCTGGCTGGAAGAACATGAGAAATACAGGAGTGTTGCATGACCACAACGCAAAAAACGACTGATGTTACAGCCCGTCGATGCAGCCACTGGTGGTGGACGGTGCCGGGATGCCTGGCAATGGTGTTACTGAACGCAGCCGTCAGTTACGGCATTGTCAGACTGAACGCACCGGTGACTGTCGCCTTCAACATGAAGCAGACCGTGGATGCGTTTTTTGACAGCGCCAGTCAGAAACAACTGTCAGAAGCACAGTCAAAAGCCCTTTCAGCGCGTTTTAATACGGCACTGGAAGCCAGCCTGCAGGCGTGGCAGCAGAAACACCACGCGGTCATTCTGGTGTCGCCTGCCGTGGTACAGGGGGCACCGGATATCACCCGGGAAATCCAGCAGGATATCGCCCGGCGAATGAGGGCGGAACCATGAGATGCCGGGGGCTGATTGCCCTGCTGATATGGGGGCAGAGTGTGACCGCCGCCGATCTTGGTACCTGGGGCGATCTGTGGCCGGTAAAGGAGCCGGACATGCTGACGGTGATCATGCAGCGCCTGACGGCACTGGAGCAGTCCGGTGAGATGGGCCGGAAAATGGATGCCTTTAAGGAGCGGGTGATCCGCAACAGTCTGCGGCCCCCTGCCGTGCCCGGTATCGGACGCACGGAGAAATACGGCAGCCGGTTGTTTGACCCGTCCGTCAGACTGGCTGCGGATATCCGGGATAACGAAGGGCGGGTGTTTGCCCGTCAGGGTGAAGTGATGAATCCGCTGCAGTATGTTCCTTTTAACCAGACGCTGTATTTCATCAATGGCGATGATCCGGCGCAGGTGGCCTGGATGAAACGCCAGACGCCGCCCACACTGGAGAGCAAAATTATCCTCGTGCAGGGCAGTATCCCGGAGATGCAGAAGTCTCTGGACAGCCGTGTTTACTTTGACCAGAACGGTGTGCTCTGCCAGCGCCTCGGCATTGATCAGGTCCCGGCACGGGTGAGCGCCGTTCCCGGCGATCGCTTCCTGAAGGTGGAATTTATTCCGGCAGAGGAGGGCAGAAAATGAAGCGAAGCCTGTGGCTGCTGATGTTATTCCTTCTCGCCGGTCATGTCCCTGCAGCGTCTGCGGATTCTGCCTGTGAAGGGCGTTTTGTAAGGCACTGTTGCAAATAGTCGGTGGTGATAAACTTATCATCCCCTTTTGCTGATGGAGCTGCACATGAACCCATTCAAAGGCCGGCATTTTCAGCGTGACATCATTCTGTGGGCCGTACGCTGGTACTGCAAATACGGCATCAGTTACCGTGAGCTGCAGGAGATGCTGGCTGAACGCGGAGTGAATGTCGATCACTCCACGATTTACCGCTGGGTTCAGCGTTATGCGCCTGAAATGGAAAAACGGCTGCGCTGGTACTGGCGTAACCCTTCCGATCTTTGCCCGTGGCACATGGATGAAACCTACGTGAAGGTCAATGGCCGCTGGGCGTATCTGTACCGGGCCGTCGACAGCCGGGGCCGCACTGTCGATTTTTATCTCTCCTCCCGTCGTAACAGCAAAGCTGCATACCGGTTTCTGGGTAAAATCCTCAACAACGTGAAGAAGTGGCAGATCCCACGATTCATCAACACGGATAAAGCGCCCGCCTATGGTCGCGCGCTTGCTCTGCTCAAACGCGAAGGCCGGTGCCCGTCTGACGTTGAACACCGACAGATTAAGTACCGGAACAACGTGATTGAATGCGATCATGGCAAACTGAAACGGATAATCAACGCCACGCTGGGATTTAAATCCATGAAGACGGCTTACGCCACCATCAAAGGTATTGAGGTGATGCGTGCACTACGCAAAGGCCAGGCCTCAGCATTTTATTATGGTGATCCCCTGGGCGAAATGCGCCTGGTAAGCAGAGTTTTTGAAATGTAAGGCCTTTGAATAAGACAAAAGGCTGCCTCATCGCTAACTTTGCAACAGTGCCCGTACAAGGGAGTGTATGAAAAATGTCTGGTATAATAAGAATATCATCAATAAAATTGAGTGTTGCTCTGTGGATAACTTGCAGAGTTTATTAAGTATCATTGCAGCAAAGATGAAATCAATGATTTATCAAAAATGATTGAAAGGTGGTTGTAAATAATGTTACAATGTGTGAGAAGCAGTCTAAATTCTTCGTGAAATAGTGATTTTTGAAGCTAATAAAAAACACACGTGGAATTTAGGGACTATTCATGTTGTTGTTATTTCGTATCTTCCAGAATAAGGAATCCCATGGTTAAAAAATCACTGCGCCAGTTCACGCTGATGGCGACGGCAACCGTCACGCTGTTGTTAGGAAGTGTGCCGCTGTATGCGCAAACGGCGGACGTACAGCAAAAACTTGCCGAATTAGAGCGGCAGTCGGGAGGCAGACTGGGTGTGGCATTGATTAACACAGCAGATAATTCGCAAATACTTTATCGTGCTGATGAGCGCTTTGCGATGTGCAGCACCAGTAAAGTGATGGCCGTGGCCGCGGTGCTGAAGAAAAGTGAAAGCGAACCGAATCTGTTAAATCAGCGAGTTGAGATCAAAAAATCTGACCTTGTTAACTATAATCCGATTGCGGAAAAGCACGTCAATGGGACGATGTCACTGGCTGAGCTTAGCGCGGCCGCGCTACAGTACAGCGATAACGTGGCGATGAATAAGCTGATTGCTCACGTTGGCGGCCCGGCTAGCGTCACCGCGTTCGCCCGACAGCTGGGAGACGAAACGTTCCGTCTCGACCGTACCGAGCCGACGTTAAACACCGCCATTCCGGGCGATCCGCGTGATACCACTTCACCTCGGGCAATGGCGCAAACTCTGCGGAATCTGACGCTGGGTAAAGCATTGGGCGACAGCCAACGGGCGCAGCTGGTGACATGGATGAAAGGCAATACCACCGGTGCAGCGAGCATTCAGGCTGGACTGCCTGCTTCCTGGGTTGTGGGGGATAAAACCGGCAGCGGTGGCTATGGCACCACCAACGATATCGCGGTGATCTGGCCAAAAGATCGTGCGCCGCTGATTCTGGTCACTTACTTCACCCAGCCTCAACCTAAGGCAGAAAGCCGTCGCGATGTATTAGCGTCGGCGGCTAAAATCGTCACCGACGGTTTGTAATAGCGGAAACGGAATGGGGAAACTCATTCCGTTTTTGTTTATCGCCTTAGACGGCAAAAGTGCTGTCGCCCACCTGCGCTTGCGCATACCAGGCCATAAGCTCCGTGGTTCCTGGTTCTCCTTCCGCTGGAGCCCAGTGCGCATAGTCATCGGCAGCCACGGGTTGATAGCCACCGTGTTTTACTTCAAAAATTATGCCACCGGTATCCAGCGACAGCACGGCATGCCAGGTTCCTGCGGCCATCTCCAGCACCGTACAGGTTTCCCCCAATATCGCCCGATGGGTGACGGTACCCCGATCGTCAAAATTCAGCACCACGAAACGACCCCTTAATGGCAACAGTAGCTCGAAGGTGTGAGGGTGTCGGTGCGGGCGCACGTAGGTCCCAGGTTCCATGGCAATAGCCAGACGTTGGACCGAATCGCTTAATTCTGGATGGAAATTACGGTGCGCGCGGAGCCGAGGCGATTGCACAGCCGCTGCGCTCTGTTGCTGCATATCGCTCATGGTAATTTGTTTCATCAGGATGACCTTGTCGATTAATGAATTGGGGGGGATTACCGTATGACGTCAGGGTGACAGAACCCGCAGAGCAAGTGAAGAACTGGGTTTGCCAATTTTTCCCTATCCTGATTTACTGAAATGGTATTGACGGTAGTGCTGATATTCAGGCCACTTTTTTAGTTGATAAAAGTCTGTAATTCTTTTTACCGTCTGGGAAAAATTTACGGTGGTAATCACCCCCCAATTATTTCAGTATGAGTAAACTTGGTCTGACAGTTACCAATGCTTAATCAGTGAGGCACCTATCTCAGCGATCTGTCTATTTCGTTCATCCATAGTTGCCTGACTCCCCGTCGTGTAGATAACTACGATACGGGAGGGCTTACCATCTGGCCCCAGTGCTGCAATGATACCGCGAGACCCACGCTCACCGGCTCCAGATTTATCAGCAATAAACCAGCCAGCCGGAAGGGCCGAGCGCAGAAGTGGTCCTGCAACTTTATCCGCCTCCATCCAGTCTATTAATTGTTGCCGGGAAGCTAGAGTAAGTAGTTCGCCAGTTAATAGTTTGCGCAACGTTGTTGCCATTGCTGCAGGCATCGTGGTGTCACGCTCGTCGTTTGGTATGGCTTCATTCAGCTCCGGTTCCCAACGATCAAGGCGAGTTACATGATCCCCCATGTTGTGCAAAAAAGCGGTTAGCTCCTTCGGTCCTCCGATCGTTGTCAGAAGTAAGTTGGCAGCAGTGTTATCACTCATGGTTATGGCAGCACTGCATAATTCTCTTACTGTCATGCCATCCGTAAGATGCTTTTCTGTGACTGGTGAGTACTCAACCAAGTCATTCTGAGAATAGTGTATGCGGCGACCGAGTTGCTCTTGCCCGGCGTCAACACGGGATAATACCGCACCACATAGCAGAACTTTAAAAGTGCTCATCATTGGAAAACGTTCTTCGGGGCGAAAACTCTCAAGGATCTTACCGCTGTTGAGATCCAGTTCGATGTAACCCACTCGGGCACTGTTGCAAAGTTAGCGATGAGGCAGCCTTTTGTCTTATTCAAAGGCCTTACATTTCAAAAACTCTGCTTACCAGGCGCATTTCGCCCAGGGGATCACCATAATAAAATGCTGAGGCCTGGCCTTTGCGTAGTGCACGCATCACCTCAATACCTTTGATGGTGGCGTAAGCCGTCTTCATGGATTTAAATCCCAGCGTGGCGCCGATTATCCGTTTCAGTTTGCCATGATCGCATTCAATCACGTTGTTCCGGTACTTAATCTGTCGGTGTTCAACGTCAGACGGGCACCGGCCTTCGCGTTTGAGCAGAGCAAGCGCGCGACCATAGGCGGGCGCTTTATCCGTGTTGATGAATCGCGGGATCTGCCACTTCTTCACGTTGTTGAGGATTTTACCCAGAAACCGGTATGCAGCTTTGCTGTTACGACGGGAGGAGAGATAAAAATCGACAGTGCGGCCCCGGCTGTCGACGGCCCGGTACAGATACGCCCAGCGGCCATTGACCTTCACGTAGGTTTCATCCATGTGCCACGGGCAAAGATCGGAAGGGTTACGCCAGTACCAGCGCAGCCGTTTTTCCATTTCAGGCGCATAACGCTGAACCCAGCGGTAAATCGTGGAGTGATCGACATTCACTCCGCGTTCAGCCAGCATCTCCTGCAGCTCACGGTAACTGATGCCGTATTTGCAGTACCAGCGTACGGCCCACAGAATGATGTCACGCTGAAAATGCCGGCCTTTGAATGGGTTCATGTGCAGCTCCATCAGCAAAAGGGGATGATAAGTTTATCACCACCGACTATTTGCAACAGTGCCAAATATTTTTCGTTCCTCTTTTTTAGATGATTTGCCTTCTGATTGGCTTATCCATTCTTTTTTATCAAGTATATAAGTTCTGTTCCGATGGTCTTTTTATCCTCAATCTCAAACTCGGCGGGCAAGCCGCCCTCGAACCATGCGGCGTAGTTCGCCTCCATGCCTTTTCCACGCCCGCCTAAACTACGCGTGGGAAAGCTGACAGCCATGCGCGGGGTATTGAGGGATTGTAAAAGTGCCATGGCAGAACCGGCCTGCTCCCGCTCCAGCAGGGGCAAAAGCTTAAAAATCAGCGCCAGGTCGCCGGCTTCGGCGGGCGGCGCACACAGCACATCCTGCAGGGCAAAGGTAAAATCCCAATCTTTTTCCCTAGCAAAGGGGGTGATGACATCCCCCAATCCCTGGTGGATATCACAGCCCCACACGGATGCAATGCCGCGCTCGTATAGCGCCAAGGGGTTAAGACCGCAGGCGATATCCAGCACGCGGCGGGGAGTTTCGGCTGAAAAGATAAAATCGTACAGGGTATCCAGCTCGGCCAGTCGCTCCTTGGTGGAGGCATGCAGCGACAATGCCTTTTTTACATCGCCCGCAGAAAGCGCGGCGGCAGCAGCCTTGAGCGATTCCGGGGTGACATATGCCCCGCAAATTCCATGCAGCCGGGTGCGTGCAGCCTCTACGGTCTGTTTGGGGGATTTATGCCGCCCCCATTCCTCAGTCAGGATGCGCCGCACGGTATCCGGGCAAAGGGCGCGGTATTTTTTTGAGGCCAGGATGGAGGTGAGGGCATCGTTGATGTTCATCGGTGTCTCCTAAATCGTTTTCGGGGTCTGACGCTCAGTGGAACGAAAACTCACGTTAAGGGATTTTGGTCATGAGATTATCAAAAAGGATCTTCACCTAGATCCTTTTAAATTAAAAATGAAGTTTTAAATCAATCTAAAGTATATATGAGTAAACTTGGTCTGACAGTTACCAATGCTTAATCAGTGAGGCACCTATCTCAGCGATCTGTCTATTTCGTTCATCCATAGTTGCCTGACTCCCCGTCGTGTAGATAACTACGATACGGGAGGGCTTACCATCTGGCCCCAGTGCTGCAATGATACCGCGAGACCCACGCTCACCGGCTCCAGATTTATCAGCAATAAACCAGCCAGCCGGAAGGGCCGAGCGCAGAAGTGGTCCTGCAACTTTATCCGCCTCCATCCAGTCTATTAATTGTTGCCGGGAAGCTAGAGTAAGTAGTTCGCCAGTTAATAGTTTGCGCAACGTTGTTGCCATTGCTGCAGGCATCGTGGTGTCACGCTCGTCGTTTGGTATGGCTTCATTCAGCTCCGGTTCCCAACGATCAAGGCGAGTTACATGATCCCCCATGTTGTGCAAAAAAGCGGTTAGCTCCTTCGGTCCTCCGATCGTTGTCAGAAGTAAGTTGGCAGCAGTGTTATCACTCATGGTTATGGCAGCACTGCATAATTCTCTTACTGTCATGCCATCCGTAAGATGCTTTTCTGTGACTGGTGAGTACTCAACCAAGTCATTCTGAGAATAGTGTATGCGGCGACCGAGTTGCTCTTGCCCGGCGTCAACACGGGATAATACCGCACCACATAGCAGAACTTTAAAAGTGCTCATCATTGGAAAACGTTCTTCGGGGCGAAAACTCTCAAGGATCTTACCGCTGTTGAGATCCAGTTCGATGTAACCCACTCGTGCACCCAACTGATCTTCAGCATCTTTTACTTTCACCAGCGTTTCTGGGTGAGCAAAAACAGGAAGGCAAAATGCCGCAAAAAAGGGAATAAGGGCGACACGAAAATGTTGAATACTCATACTCTTCCTTTTTCAATATTATTGAAGCATTTACCAGGGTTATTGTCTCATGAGCGGATACATATTTGAATGTATTTAGAAAAATAAACAAATAGGGGTTCCGCGCACATTTCCCCGAAAAGTGCCACCTGACGTCTAAGAAACCATTATTATCATGACATTAACCTATAAAAATAGGCGTATCACGAGGCCCTTTCGTCTTCAAGAATTTTATAAACCGTGGAGCGGGCAATACTGAGCTGATGAGCAATTTCCGTTGCACCAGTGCCCTTCTGATGAAGCGTCAGCACGACGTTCCTGTCCACGGTACGCCTGCGGCCAAATTTGATTCCTTTCAGCTTTGCTTCCTGTCGGCCCTCATTCGTGCGTTCTAGGATCCTCCGGCGTTCAGCCTGTGCCACAGCCGACAGGATGGTGACCACCATTTGCCCCATATCACCGTCGGTACTGATCCCGTCATCAATGAACCGGACTGCCACGCCCTGAGCGTCAAATTCCTTTATCAGTTGGATCATATCGGCAGTGTCGCGGCCAAGACGGTCGAGCTTCTTAACCAGAATGACATCACCTTCCTCCACCTTCATCCTCAGCAAATCCAGCCCTTCCCGGTCTGTTGAACTGCCGGATGCCTTATCGGTAAATATACGGTTTGCTTTCACACCTGCGTCTTTGAGTGCTCTGACCTGAAGATCAAGAGACTGCTGACTGGTTGAGACCCGAGCGTAACCAAAAAGTCGCATAAAAATGTACCTTAAATCGAATATCGGACAACTCATGTCTATTATTACAAATTTACGATTTAATAGACATATTAATGTAACAGTTTTACGATGTCCGATAATTTATAACATTTCGTACGGTTGGAAAAATGTTACTAAATGCCCGTCAGGCAGGGAGGCCGATATGCCCGTTGACTTTCTGACCACTGAGCAGACTGAAAGCTATGGCAGATTCACCGGTGAACCGGATGAGCTTCAGCTGGCACGATATTTGGCACTGTTGCAAAGTTAGCGATGAGGCAGCCTTTTGTCTTATTCAAAGGCCTTACATTTCAAAAACTCTGCTTACCAGGCGCATTTCGCCCAGGGGATCACCATAATAAAATGCTGGGCACTGTTGCAAATAGTCGGTGGTGATAAACTTATCATCCCCTTTTGCTGATGGAGCTGCACATGAACCCATTCAAAGGCCGGCATTTTCAGCGTGACATCATTCTGTGGGCCGTACGCTGGTACTGCAAATACGGCATCAGTTACCGTGAGCTGCAGGAGATGCTGGCTGAACGCGGAGTGAATGTCGATCACTCCACGATTTACCGCTGGGTTCAGCGTTATGCGCCTGAAATGGAAAAACGGCTGCGCTGGTACTGGCGTAACCCTTCCGATCTTTGCCCGTGGCACATGGATGAAACCTACGTGAAGGTCAATGGCCGCTGGGCGTATCTGTACCGGGCCGTCGACAGCCGGGGCCGCACTGTCGATTTTTATCTCTCCTCCCGTCGTAACAGCAAAGCTGCATACCGGTTTCTGGGTAAAATCCTCAACAACGTGAAGAAGTGGCAGATCCCGCGATTCATCAACACGGATAAAGCGCCCGCCTATGGTCGCGCGCTTGCTCTGCTCAAACGCGAAGGCCGGTGCCCGTCTGACGTTGAACACCGACAGATTAAGTACCGGAACAACGTGATTGAATGCGATCATGGCAAACTGAAACGGATAATCGGCGCCACGCTGGGATTTAAATCCATGAAGACGGCTTACGCCACCATCAAAGGTATTGAGGTGATGCGTGCACTACGCAAAGGCCAGGCCTCAGCATTTTATTATGGTGATCCCCTGGGCGAAATGCGCCTGGTAAGCAGAGTTTTTGAAATGTAAGGCCTTTGAATAAGACAAAAGGCTGCCTCATCGCTAACTTTGCAACAGTGCCAATCAGCCGGTATCTGGCTGAACCCGCTGACCTCGGATGATGGAAACGGGCTGCGGGGATTCAGTGGTGAAGGCCGTGTGAAAGGCAGCGGGGATGCGCAGTTCGTGGCCCTGCAGGGCAGCCGTAACGGAGAAAGCCTGCTGGCTGATAATATGCAGGATGGTGTCCGGATTGCCCGTGATAATCCTGACAGTGGTGTGGTGGTAAGAATCGCCGGTGAAGGCCGTCCGTGGAATCCCGGTGCCATCACCGGTGGCCGCGTGTGGGGGGATATCCCGGACAACAGCGTCCAGCCGGGAGCCGGAAATGGCGAGCCGGTCACGGCAGAGGTACTGGCACAGCGGCAGGCTGAAGAGGCCATCCGCCGTGAAACGGAACGCCGTGCGGATGAAATTGTCCGTAAAATGGCAGAGAACAAACCTGACCTGCCGGATGGCAAAACAGAGCAGGCTGTCAGGGAGATTGCCGGGCAGGTGCGTGAGCGGGCTGCCATAACTGAACGGGAAACTGCGCTGCCGGAGAGTGTGCTGCGTGAACCACAACGGGAGCGGGAAGCGGTCCGGGAGGTTGCCCGGGAAAATCTGCTGCAGGAGCGTCTGCAGCAGATGGAGCGGGATATGGTCCGTGACCTGCAGAAAGAGAAAACCCTGGGCGGAGACTGATACAGGAAGGCAAACGCTGATGACAACGGATAACACGAACACGACACGTAACGATTCACTGGCTGCCCGGACCGATACCTGGTTGCAGTCGTTGCTGGTCTGGTCACCCGGACAGCGGGATATCATCAAAACGGTGGCACTGGTGCTGATGGTACTGGACCACATCAATCTGATATTCCAGCTGAAGCAGGAATGGATGTTTCTGGCCGGGCGTGGAGCCTTTCCGCTGTTTGCCCTGGTGTGGGGGCTGAATCTGTCCCGTCATGCGCATATCCGGCAACCGGCCATTAACCGGCTGTGGGGATGGGGGATTATTGCCCAGTTCGCATATTATCTGGCAGGCTTTCCCTGGTATGAGGGGAATATCCTGTTTGCCTTTGCAGTGGCGGCACAGGTGCTGACGTGGTGTGAAACGCGCAGTGGGTGGCGTACAGCAGCGGCCATTCTTCTGATGGCGCTGTGGGGGCCTTTGTCCGGCACCAGTTACGGCATTGCCGGGCTGCTGATGCTGGCAGTCAGCCACCGGCTGTACCGGGCGGAAGACAGAGCGGAACGTCTGGCGCTGGTCGCCTGCCTGCTGGCTGTTATTCCGGCGCTTAACCTTGCCACCAGTGATGCAGCGGCGGTGGCCGGTCTTGTGATGACGGTGCTGACCGTTGGTCTGGTGTCGTGTGCAGGAAAATCATTACCCCGTTTCTGGCCCGGGGATTTTTTCCCGGTATTCTACGCCTGTCATCTGGCTGTGCTGGGCGTTCTGGCGCTGTGACGGGTGTGGTATCTTTGACCGCAAGAGGATGATTCGTCAGAGGCAGAACACAGCATGACAGAGCAGAAGCGACCGGTACTGACACTGAAGCGGAAAACGGAAGGGGAGACGCCTGTCCGCAGGCGGAAAACCATCATCAATGTCACCACGCCACCAAAGTGGAAGGTGAAAAAGCAGAAGCTGGCCGAGAAAGCAGCCCGGGAAGCAGAGCTGGCGGCAAAAAAAGCGCAGGCCAGACAGGCACTGTCCATTTATCTGAATCTGCCCACGCTGGATGAGGCCGTGAATACCCTGAAACCCTGGTGGCCGGGATTGTTTGACGGTGACACGCCCCGGCTTCTGGCCTGCGGTATCCGGGACGTGTTACTGGAAGACGTGGCGCAGCGGAATATCCCGCTCTCGCATAAAAAACTGCGCAGGGCGCTGAAGGCCATCACCCGTTCAGAAAGCTATCTGTGTGCCATGAAAGCCGGTGCCTGCCGGTATGACACGGAAGGGTATGTGACGGAGCATATTTCTCAGGAGGAGGAAGCGTATGCGGCAGCGCGTCTGGATAAAATCCGCCGCCAGAACCGGATAAAGGCAGAACTTCAGGCCGTGCTTGATGAGAAATAAAAAAAAGCCTCCATCAGAGAGGAGGCAGGGAAATAAGGCTTAAAAGGAAATAACTTCCGTACCCGAAAGGAAGCCAATTCAGTAGATTATTTAACACCATAATACTGACGGGTTAAAGAGGAGTGATAAAGATGAATGGATTCAGAAACAGTTCACGGAACGGTCAGGTCTGGCGCTGGCAGCGTGCCGGAAGCCGTGCCGTCAGCCTGGAGGTCAGGGGATTCCGGAAGGAGGCCGCTGAAGCGTGGCTCCTGGCTGCCCGTGTTGCTCCCCGTACAGACTGGCAGCAGTTTGCACGGCAGAGAGCCGAACGCTGTCAGCGACGGAGATAATGAAAAAAAACGGCAAAAAAAAGACTTCCCCTGAGCAAAGGAGGCCAAAAATCATTCATAGCGTATTACTGACATTGAATGAATGCTCTGTACATCAACCCTGTGAAGCTACCACCGGTTAATGCCGGGAGGTTGCGGGAAGAAAGATAATACACAGTCATTACGTGGTTAATATCTGTCAGAATGTTTTTTGTGACCATAAACTGTCAGATGGATAAAAAAGACCGTCATGTGACGGTCAGTGTTGTCCTGTCAGGGACAAATGCATTCAGTAAGGAGAGCAAAATAATAACATCACGTTGCCCGGCTGTTAATATCAGGCGATGTTAAGTGTTATTTATGACTCTTTTATCTGGTTGTGAAGTCTGTTAATCAGGAAGAGAAAATGGCGACCGGAAAATCAGAGAAGCAACAGGTGATTGCCTTTATCGATTACGAGAACTGCAGTAACCTGACAGAAATTTCCTTAAATATATATACGGAGTTAATTATATTCGCGGGTGCGAAACAGAATAATGTGGCACTGCCAGTAAACGCTTTCCCTGAAGCAGTAAAAATCACACTCCGGCATGTCAGTGAAGTCTCCCGGAACAATGTTGATTTTCATCTGGTGCTGGAGCTGGGGCAGTGTGTATGCCACTACGGGCCGGAGAAGGAATACCATATTGTTTCCGCTGACAAGGGATATGACGGTATTGTCCGGACACTGCAGGCGCGCGGGATTCGCTGCCGTCGCGTCTCCCCGGATAAGGCGTCATCAGTAAAGATGGCTGCACCCGACATGGATATCGTTATCCGGTGGGCAAACAAAATTCAACAGGCAGCGCGGGAGGTTCGTAATATGCCGGTAACAGAAAAGACATTTAATAATTATTTAAAATCACAGATGCGCGGTGAATGGCGTGATGTCCTGACCAGAGGTATCCGGGATGAACTGGTCCGTCGCGGGGTAATGAAAATTCAGGGAAATAAAATCATCTGGTAAGACTGCCAGAATAAAATGATATTTATTTTATTTATAAAAACAGAAAGGTCGAAAATCAATAATGGCATTTATTTCCATGACAAGACAGAAAGCGCCGTACAGATATGCAAGCAAGACCCGGTTATCGATAAGACGAACAGACTCAGGCTCTGCCGGGTGTTATGTGACGGTTGCCGTTCGGGGGAAGCAGGAATTTATTATTGCTGAACTTGATTCAGAAATCCGGAAAATCAGGCTGAAACTGACGGACTCCTATGAAGAAGGGGTAAGGCTGTCTTCGGGCACGTTTACGCTTCCGGCCAGATTCTGCCGGGAAATACTGCCGGACGACGTCAGGAGTATCACCATTATTCTGGAAAAAAGCGACGATGAGTGGTGGTACGGGAGTTACTGATATGTGGCAGAACTCCGGACACTGACGCCTTCGCGTTGCTCAGTTGTCCAACCCCGGAAACGGGAAAAAGCAAGTTTTCCCCGCTCCCGGCGTTTCTGCAATAAAAAGCAGGGGCATGGAGGTCGTCGTAACCAGACAGGAATGTGGTATTATCGCGGCGGGTGTCTGAGCCTTTCTGGTTCAGGCAAGACGCAGGTACCAGAAATGCGAAGACCCCACTCGTTAATCCATTAACTCGTGAGGTCTGCATGAAGTACTTAGCACTACTGATTGTAGCCTCTTCTTTGCAGAGAGGTCAAAGTTTATGACGAAATATGCCCTTATCGGGTTGCTCGCCGTGTGTGCCACGGTATTGTGTTTTTCACTGATATTCAGGGAACGGTTATGTGAACTGAATATTCACAGGGGAAATACAGTGGTGCAGGTAACTCTGGCCTACGAAGCACGGAAGTAAGCTGCCGGGCGGGGACGGAAGTCCCCGCTTTCCGGAAGTGTGAGGTATTTCAGGGGCAGACACCCGACATGCCAGAAACAGCCGGTCCCGCCCGGGGCCGGCATCCAGGTTAAGGCATTTCCTGTTTTTCAGTCATTTCATCATCAAAATCACATTAAACGGTCGTAATCAGACATGATTTGTGCGCCAACACAGATCATCATCACAACTTTCAAGTCGCTGATTTCAAAAAACTGTAGTATCCTCTGCGAAACGATCCCTGTTTGAGAATTGAGGAGGCGAGATGTCGCAGACAGAAAATGCAGTGACTTCCTCATCAGGTACAAAGCGAGCATACCGAAAAGGTAATCCTCTGACGCTTGCAGAACGTCAGCAGGCATCTCTGGCAAGAAAACGTGCCACACATAAAGAACTCAGAGTGTTCATTCCTGCTGCGTTAAAAGCGCAATTACAGGAGATGTGTGACGCTGAAGGTGTTACTCAGGCTGAGATGATTGCTGAACTGATAAAGCAGAAGAGTGCTTTCAGCTAACTAAAATGTAGCGACATCACATTCTTGCCTGTTTGTGGTGTGCGTGATAGATTGCTGATCGTTTAAGGAATTTTGTGGCTGGCCACGCCATAAGGTGGCAGGGAACTGGTTCTGATGTGGATGTACAGGAGCCAGAAAAGCGAAAACCCCGATAATCTTCTTTAACTTTGGCGAGTCAGAAAGATTACCGGGGCTAACAAGAAACTGCATAGAAGCTGTTGCTCTATGCGGGGAGTATAGTTATATGCCCGGAAAAGTTCAAGACTTCTTTCTGTGCTCACTCCTTCTGTGCAACATAAGTGCAGGATGGTGTGACTGATCTTCAACAAACTTATTACCGCCAGGTAAAGAACCCGAATCCGGTGTTTACACCCCGTGAAGGTGCCGGAACGCTGAAGTTTTGCGAAAAACTGATGGAAAAGGCGGTAGGCTTCACCTCCCGTTTTGATTTCGCCATTCATGTGGCACATGCCCGTTCGCGTGGTCTGCGTCGGCGCATGCCACCGGTACTGCGTCGTCGGGCTATTGATGCGCTGCTGCAGGGGCTCTGTTTTCACTATGATCCGCTGGCCAACCGTGTCCAGTGCTCCATCACCACGCTGGCCATTGAGTGTGGACTGGCGACGGAGTCTGATGCCGGAGTACTCTCCATCACCCGTGCCACCCGTGCCCTGACGTCCCTGGCTGAGCTGGGTCTGATTACCTACCAGACGGAATATGACCCGCTTATTGGTTGCAACATTCCGACCGATATCACGTTCACACCGGCGCTGTTTGCCGCTCTCGATGTGTCTGAGGTGGCGGTGGCTTCCGCACGCCGCAGCCGTGTGGAATGGGAAAACAGACAACGCAAAAAGCAGGGGCTGGATACCCTGGGCATGGATGAACTGATAGCGAAAGCCTGGCGTTTTGTTCGTGAGCGTTTCCGCAGTTACCAGACAGAGCTTAAGTCCCGGGGAATAAAGCGTGCCCGTGCGCGTCGTGATGCGGACAGGGAACGTCAGGATATTATCACCCTGGTGAAACGGCAGCTGACGCGCGAAATCGCGGAAGGGCGCTTCACTGCCAGTCGTGAGGCGGTAAAACGTGAAGTGGAGCGTCGTGTGAAGGAGCGCATGATTCTGTCACGTAACCGCAATTACAGCCGGCTGGCCACAGCTTCCCCCTGAAAGTGACCTCTTCTGAATAATCCGGCCCGAACCGGAGGCATTCGCACGCCTGAAGCCTGCCAGCGAACAAAAAATCAGCACCACATACAAAAAACAACCTCACTATCCACCTTCTGGAGCATCCGGTTCCCCCTGTTTTTAATACAAAATGCGCCTCAGCGACGGGGAATTTTGCTTATCCACATTTAACTGCAAGGGACTTCCCCATAAGGTTACAACCGTTCATGTCATAAAGCGCCAGCCGCCAGTCTTACAGGGTGCAATGTATCTTTTAAACACCTGTTTATATCTCCTTTAAACTACTTAATTACATTCATTTAAAAAGAAAACCTATTCACTGCCTGTCCTGTGGACAGACAGATATGCACCTCCCACCGCAAGCGGCGGGCCCCGACCGGAGCCACTTTAGTTACAACACACAAAAACAACCTCCAGAAAAACCCCGGTCCAGCGCAGAACCGAAACCACAAAGCCCCTCCCTCATAACTGAAAAGCGGCCCCGCCCCGGCCCAAAGGGCCGGAACAGAGTCGCTTTTAATTATGAATGTTGTAACTACATCTTCATCGCTGTCAGTCTTCTCGCTGGAAGTTCTCAGTACACGCTCGTAAGCGGCCCTCACGGCCCGCTAACGCGGAGATACGCCCCGACTTCGGGTAAACCCTCGTCGGGACCACTCCGACCGCGCACAGAAGCTCTCTCATGGCTGAAAGCGGGTATGGTCTGGCAGGGCTGGGGATGGGTAAGGTGAAATCTATCAATCAGTACCGGCTTACGCCGGGCTTCGGCGGTTTTACTCCTGTATCATATGAAACAACAGAGTGCCGCCTTCCATGCCGCTGATGCGGCATATCCTGGTAACGATATCTGAATTGTTATACATGTGTATATACGTGGTAATGACAAAAATAGGACAAGTTAAAAATTTACAGGCGATGCAATGATTCAAACACGTAATCAATATCTGCAGTTTATGCTGGTTATGCTGGCTGCATGGGGCATTAGTTGGGGAGCCAGATTTGTCATGGAGCAGGCCGTTCTGCTTTATGGATCAGGAAAAAACTATTTGTTCTTCAGTCATGGTACTGTTCTGATGTACCTGCTGTGTGTTTTCCTGGTATACCGCCGTTGGATAGCTCCGCTACCGGTCGTTGGTCAGCTGCGCAACGTTGGCGTACCGTGGCTGGTCGGTGCGATGGCCGTGGTGTATGTCGGTGTATTTCTGCTCGGTAAGGCGCTGGCTCTGCCTGCTGAGCCATTTATGACGAAACTTTTTGCCGATAAGTCCATACCTGACGTGATCCTGACGTTGCTGACCATCTTTATCCTTGCCCCGTTGAATGAGGAAACGCTGTTCCGGGGGATTATGCTGAACGTCTTCCGTTCACGGTACTGCTGGACGATGTGGCTGGGGGCGCTGATAACGTCGTTGTTGTTCGTCGCCGCGCACAGCCAGTATCAGAACCTGCTGACACTGGCAGAACTGTTCCTGGTGGGGTTGATTACATCAGTGGCCAGGATCAGAAGTGGTGGCCTGCTGCTGCCGGTATTGCTGCATATGGAAGCAACCACGCTGGGTTTACTGTTTGGTTGAAAGTTATATTTTTATTAAACATTGTGCGTTAAAGCCTGGTGTGTTTTTTTAGTGGATGTTATATTTAAATATAACTTTTATGGAGGTGAAGAATGCATACCACCCGACTGAAGAGGGTTGGCGGCTCAGTTATGCTGACCGTCCCACCGGCACTGCTGAATGCGCTGTCTCTGGGCACAGATAATGAAGTTGGCATGGTCATTGATAATGGCCGGCTGATTGTTGAGCCGTACAGACGCCCGCAATATTCACTGGCTGAGCTACTGGCACAGTGTGATCCGAATGCTGAAATATCAGCTGAAGAACGAGAATGGCTGGATGCACCGGCGACTGGTCAGGAGGAAATCTGACATGGAAAGAGGGGAAATCTGGCTTGTCTCGCTTGATCCTACCGCAGGTCATGAGCAGCAGGGAACGCGGCCGGTGCTGATTGTCACACCGGCGGCCTTTAATCGCGTGACCCGCCTGCCTGTTGTTGTGCCCGTAACCAGCGGAGGCAATTTTGCCCGCACTGCCGGCTTTGCGGTGTCGTTGGATGGTGTTGGCATACGTACCACAGGTGTTGTACGTTGCGATCAACCCCGGACAATTGATATGAAAGCACGGGGCGGAAAACGACTCGAACGGGTTCCGGAGACTATCATGAACGAAGTTCTTGGCCGCCTGTCCACTATTCTGACTTGAACATGGGGTTTGAGGGGCAACTGGATGAAAACGTACGATTTAGGGCACTAAAACCGCTGTTGTCCCACCATTCTGGTGATTCCCAAACGTTATTTGGCTAAAAAGTAGTTTTGATGTGGTTTATTTTCCGAATTCCAAGCGCAGCCCTACTTTCTTGTGCGTATTTGCGTGTTTTGCGCAGTTTTGAAGTTCCGGTGATGCTGCCAACTTACTGATTTAGTGTATGATGGTGTTTTTGAGGTGCTCCAGTGGCTTCTGTTTCTATCAGCTGTCCCTCCTGTTCAGCTACTGACGGGGTGGTGCGTAACGGCAAAAGCACCGCCGGACATCAGCGCTATCTCTGCTCTCACTGCCGTAAAACATGGCAACTGCAGTTCACTTACACCGCTTCTCAACCCGGTACGCACCAGAAAATCATTGATATGGCCATGAATGGCGTTGGATGCCGGGCAACCGCCCGCATTATGGGCGTTGGCCTCAACACGATTTTCCGCCATTTAAAAAACTCAGGCCGCAGTCGGTAACCTCGCGCATACAGCCGGGCAGTGACGTCATCGTCTGCGCGGAAATGGACGAACAGTGGGGATACGTCGGGGCTAAATCGCGCCAGCGCTGGCTGTTTTACGCGTATGACAGGCTCCGGAAGACGGTTGTTGCGCACGTATTGGGGTCTGACGCTCAGTGGAACGAAAACTCACGTTAAGCAACGTTTTCTGCCTCTGACGCCTCTTTTAATGGTCTCAGATGTCCTTTGGTCACCAGTTCTGCCAGCGTGAAGGAATAATGGCCGAGCATATTGATATGTCCGTGGCAAAGCGGGGAGAGGCGTGCGATATCTTCATCATTCAGTGTTTCACCCTGCGCCCGGAGATGATCCAGGGCTGCCTGCATATAAATAGTGTTCCATAACACGACGGCGTTAGTGACCAGCCCCAGTGCGCCCAGTTGATCTTCCTGACCGTCGGTATATCGTTTTCTTATCTCACCTTTTTGACCGTGACAGATGGCTCTGGCAACGGCATGGCGACTTTCTCCCCGATTAAGCTGGGTCAGAATGCGCCGGCGGTAATCTTCATCATCAATATAATTAAGCAGATACAGCGTTTTGTTGATGCGCCCCACTTCAATGATTGCCTGAGTCAGTCCGGAAGGACGTTCACTTTTCAGCAATGAACGGACCAGCACTGAAGCCTGTACTTTGCCCAGCTTCAGGGAGCCAGCGGTCCGGATCATTTCGTCCCACTGAAGGACTATTTTTGGCACTGTTGCAAAGTTAGCGATGAGGCAGCCTTTTGTCTTATTCAAAGGCCTTACATTTCAAAAACTCTGCTTACCAGGCGCATTTCGCCCAGGGGATCACCATAATAAAATGCTGAGGCCTGGCCTTTGCGTAGTGCACGCATCACCTCAATACCTTTGATGGTGGCGTAAGCCGTCTTCATGGATTTAAATCCCAGCGTGGCGCCGATTATCCGTTTCAGTTTGCCATGATCGCATTCAATCACGTTGTTCCGGTACTTAATCTGTCGGTGTTCAACGTCAGACGGGCACCGGCCTTCGCGTTTGAGCAGAGCAAGCGCGCGACCATAGGCGGGCGCTTTATCCGTGTTGATGAATCGCGGGATCTGCCACTTCTTCACGTTGTTGAGGATTTTACCCAGAAACCGGTATGCAGCTTTGCTGTTACGACGGGAGGAGAGATAAAAATCGACAGTGCGGCCCCGGCTGTCGACGGCCCGGTACAGATACGCCCAGCGGCCATTGACCTTCACGTAGGTTTCATCCATGTGCCACGGGCAAAGATCGGAAGGGTTACGCCAGTACCAGCGCAGCCGTTTTTCCATTTCAGGCGCATAACGCTGAACCCAGCGGTAAATCGTGGAGTGATCGACATTCACTCCGCGTTCAGCCAGCATCTCCTGCAGCTCACGGTAACTGATGCCGTATTTGCAGTACCAGCGTACGGCCCACAGAATGATGTCACGCTGAAAATGCCGGCCTTTGAATGGGTTCATGTGCAGCTCCATCAGCAAAAGGGGATGATAAGTTTATCACCACCGACTATTTGCAACAGTGCCCAGCATTTTATTATGGTGATCCCCTGGGCGAAATGCGCCTGGTAAGCAGAGTTTTTGAAATGTAAGGCCTTTGAATAAGACAAAAGGCTGCCTCATCGCTAACTTTGCAACAGTGCCGGCTGATTTGCCGTTACGGTCAAACGCCGGCAGTGCCACATACGGCTGTGGATATTTACGCCCCGGTGCAATAAACCGTGCAGGACTGTCTCCCCCGGCAAGCCCCGCCTGACGAAGAACGGCACGCCCTGCCGCCACGTCCCGCAGCTCCCGCGCCGTACTAAACAGCCGCTCTGCATTCATGACCTCCCGGTCCGGTTTCGGCTCCAGCACATCGTGGGCAGTTCCTTTCTGTACGGCATTGTTAATGGCATCCGTCCAGCCCTGACGGTTATCGGTGTACACCTGCACATGCTGCTTCATACGCGACAGGGCCACGTAGGCTGACTCAAAGCCGGCCATCAGTTTCCGGTTACCTTCCGTGCCTTCAAGCGCAATGGCAAAGGTTTCACTCGCACCCTGCGCACCGTGGGCGGTGATGGCATAGGCCAGGTCAATATGTTGCTCTGCCTGCTCCTGGGCGGGGCGAATCACCCGGGTCTGCTGTCCGTCCGACAGCGTGACACTGTCACCGGATACCGCTGTCACCGTCCAGACGCTGTTGGCCACATAACCACGCTCCCGGTCACTCTTCGTGAAGCGCATCCGGTCACCGGTCCCCACCCGGATTTTGTCCGGGGTGTACAGTGTGACACCTTCAGCCACCGCCTCCCGGGGCGAAATCAGCCGCGTGTTACCTTCCGCATCCTGCAGGGTTATCAGCCCGTCATCCCTGCTGATACCGGCAATCCGGTGATACACATTATCCACCAGGGCAAGTGCGTCCCGATGTGTCTCCCAGGTGGAAAGACGACGCAGTTCTCCGTCACGTATATTCGCTGTGTTCAGGACAGGCACCATGACCTGCTCTTTTCCCAGCTCACCGGCCTTTTCCCGTGCATCATGAATCATGCTGTTCAGCACGCGCCGGTCCTCATTCAGGTGCGTGACAATCAGCGTCTGCTCCCGTGCTTCCGGTGTCCTGCCGGTATAGTCGCGGACAATGGCTTCATACAGTGTCATGGGGACATCCGGGAAAGCCTCGCCTTTCAGCATCGCCTTCTGCTGCGCTTCTGCCAGTTTTGCTTCCTGGCTGTGACTGAACTCCGTCACGGAGTGCTCCGGTGCCCATGCGCCCTCCTGACGTGGCACCTGAGACGGTTTCACACTCTCAAGCCCGGACAGTGCCCTTTCCACATCCCGGTTAATCAGGCTGTATACCGCCTCCCGCAGTTCCGGCGTCTGACGCACAATCTCCTTCATGATGGCCACATCGGCAGCACTGCGCGTCTGCTGGAGACGGAAAGGCTGACCGGGCGCGATGGCCTGCAGCTGGTCCGTGTCACCGCTGGCCACGGCACGACCACCACCGGCCGCAATCAGGGCGTATGCCCGTGCCATGTCGGTATTGCCCACCATTGAGCTCTCATCGAGCAGGAACAGCGTGTTGCTGAAATCCGGCGTTTCTCCGCTGCGCTGCTGCAGTTGCGTGTCATGCAGAAAGGACGCCAGTGTCTGTGCATCCACGCCGGCGCTGCGCATCTCCCCGACCGCACGGTGCGTGGGGCCCAGCCCAACGACACGGGGACGCTCACTCTCCGGCAGCATGTTCACGGCTGACATCACCGCCCGGAACTGTGTGGTCTTACCCACACCGGCATAGCCCTGCACCACCGTGAAACGGTCGGGCGTTTCCAGTATCATGCGGGTGGCGGCGCGCTGTCCTGATGTCAGTTTCTCCATGAGTTCGCCAGGTACTCTCTCCATCAGCGGCGTGACCGCCTCCTTACCTTCGAGAATATGGCGAAGAATGCTTTTTTCAGCCTCATACGACGCACGGGAAACCAGCAGGTCTGTGCCATAACCTTTTGCCACATCCACATGCAGTAAATCGCCCCGTTTTATCTGCGCATCGATTTCCCGCCCCAGGTCAGCAAAACTGGTTCCTTCTGCAGCAAACGACTTTGCCTCTGTCAGCAGGTCCACATGGCTGAAGGCCAGGTTTTTACTTTCCACCACCGGAAGGGCAAGATGAATGGCCTGCTGTGCCGGCGTGTTAAGTGCGGACTTCTGATGACTGATAGCCGTTTCCAGCGATGTCTCACCGGCCCGCGCCTTTATCTGCTCAGAAACCACCGTAAAGGACGGATGGCGGGCAAGTTTTTCCGCAGTACGGGTTTCATCCAGTGAGGAATACAGCCGGACATCACGACCGCTGCGGGCCAGACCGTTCAGGGTGGCCTTGTCCATTGCCATCTGTGTGACGGAGGCAAAAACCTTCGCACTGTCGCTGACGGAATGCCCGGGCGTTTCCACCCAGCCATTCTCCAGCTTCAGTGCCGTGAACGGTGAATCGCTCACAGGCAGGGAGGCCGGTTCAGCCCGCCCCGGCACAACAACCGTCATCACATCTTCACTGACGGATGCCACCTGCAGGCGGTCACCGCCGGAGACTCGGAGTCCGGGAATTTTCCCGGTCACCCTCAGTCGCTCGCCGTCTGCCACCGGCATTTTTTCCGGCCGGAACAGCGACCAGCTGCTGTCCAGGGAGGAAATACGCACCACCTGCGTTTCGCCCTGCACATCCCGCAGGGTCAGGCTGTGACTCTGCGCCGTCACCCGGTCGATAACATAGCGGTCATGACTGCGTGTCTCCGGGTTCCACTGCTCCATCACCATTCCCGGGCGGTACATATCCCGCAGATAACGGCTCCGGCTGTCCAGCCAGACCGGTGACAGGGCGGTCATGGTTACCTCCGGGTGTCCGAGCACGCCCTGTGTTTTCAGCTCACTGCGAATGGCCTGTGTCAGTATGGCCTGTTCCCGTACCCCGCTGACCTGTGCCACGCTCTCTTCTCCGGCTTTCACGCTGGCCGCAAAGTCCCCGGCCAGCCGGGCATAGCGGACATTACGGTCCGGTTCACTGATGATGGTTGCCGGTCGTTGCTCTCCGCCCTGCCAGCGATATATGTTAACCCCGGCATCCTTCATGGCCATCAGCGCACTGCCTGTACCGGTTCGCT
This sequence comes from Klebsiella sp. P1954, assembly GCF_018199955.1. Lineage (NCBI taxonomy): Bacteria > Pseudomonadati > Pseudomonadota > Gammaproteobacteria > Enterobacterales > Enterobacteriaceae > Klebsiella > Klebsiella sp. P1954. The sequence continues at coordinate 36,815 of NZ_CP073376.1, forward strand.
GCCCGCTGTCGGTTATCAGGACCTGTACGTTATGACGTGCGGCACCGTCTAGCAGGGTTAACGTCTCTTTCAGGGAGAGTTTTTCGCCCTGGTCAACGATAACAGTACTGCCCGGCGTGAAGGCCATGCCTTCCGGCAGCTGACGACGTCCGGTTATCAGCTCACCGGACAGCCGTTCATCCTGCTTCAGGTTCATCTGCGAGCGACGGTCAGCAGCGATAATCTGCACCTCCCGCCCCTGCTCCCGGGCCATCATGACCAGTTCAGCCACCCGCTCACGCTGCCCGGCTGCACCGCCCTGCCCGGACACAATGGCCAGCGACGGACGGTCCTGTGCCAGAACACTGACGGCATCACTGTAGCCGGCCGTCCGGGGGACACTTTTCTCCGGATGTACGGTCACCCGGTTCTGTTTCATGATATCGCGACTGAGTGCCCGGACTGACAGTTCATCGAGCACATGAATCCCGGACGTGAACAGCCCCTTCTCACGGTCAAGGGGGATGAGTTGCTCACGGCTGATGGCCTCATCGATACCGGCGCGTGCCCGTTCAATCACACCATTTTCCGGCGGCAGTATGCCGACTGTTCTGGCCAGCACGTCCGTGTACGTAAACTGCACTTTTCGTTCACTTAATCCGGCAATCGCCTGTGTCACCGCCTGCTGCACATCCGGCCCCTCCTGTGAAACAGCCCCGGGCGCCTGCGTGCGGGTCTCCGCACGCTGATCCGCCGCGTCACGATATGCCCGGATGTCGAACCCGGTTTCCTTCAGCGTCTGCATCCATTCAGCCATTCTGACTTCAGGATCGACGTGCTGTTTGGATTTTCGCGTATCCAGTGCCGCCACATCCCGGGATTTTAGCGAGGCATCTTCCCCGACGGCCTCTCGGATAGCCTGTGAGCGTCCGGAAAAGGCCTCCACCGGTACGCCCGGCATCTCCCACATACCGTGCTTACCCACCACTTCGGTTTCATAGCCCAGCGCCTCAACCTGCTCTTTCAGTTTTTCCCGATAGAGCCTGCCAAAGGCAATCTGATTAGCGTACACATTCTCAATGAACCCCGTTTTCCCCACTTTGTCACTGCTCAGTGTCTTCCACTCACCGTTATGCTGCGTGACATTAGCCACCACCGCATGCGTGTGTAACTGTGGTTCCTGATCGCGACTAGTGTCGTGGTTAAACAGTGCCATCACCAGATTACCGGTCAGCACCGTTTCTGACTGTCCGTCCGTCATCACCCGTGTGGAGGCCAGCGCCTCCACCTGACGAACAGCAAAGTCCACGGCCTGGTTATGTGCATCAATCAGGCGCTTATCGCCACCTAACATGGCCATCATGGAGACACTTTTGGGGGCGGAGAAGGTCAGGTCGTAGCCGGGACGATGCCTGTTACTGCCATCCTGCATGCGGCTTAGATCCGCTCCGTCCGGCAGCCTTCCCTCCAGAAGACGGGTAAAAACATCCTTATCGACACTGCCCTGCAGTCCCAGCTGTTCAGCCCCCCTGCCGGCCCAGCGTTCTCCCATGCTGCCCAGCACATAGTAATTATCCTTGTCGGTATAATAGTTACCGGCACTTCCGGCCGATCTGACCTGCGCGATACTCATCATCAGAAATCATCTCCCGGCTCAACATCCTCCCCGCGCTCCCGGTGCACATTAATGTTCACCTCTTCACGACGCTGCATCTGCTGCTGGATGTCCGGATGATTTTCCTGTTGCCATGCCTCATAAGCGGCCATATCCACCACTTCACCGGATTCACTGATCCCGGGTGGCAGTTGCTGTTCCATCTCTTCTTCCGGTTTCATTTTCAGCTCCTGCTCGATCCCCCCTGCCGGAACATTCACACCTGAATCTGACTTCTTATCGTTGATGGCGGGAGACACCGGCTGTTGCGGCTGTTGCGGCTGTTGCGGCTGTTGCGGCTGTTGCGGCTGTTGCGGCTGTTGCGGCTGTTGCGGCTGTTGCGGCTGTTGCGGCTGTTGCGGCTGTTCAGCCTGAGTCACGTCTTCTCCGGAAACAACTTCCGGCACATCCGGTTCGAAGAGGCTGGCCATCTGACGACCTTCTGCTTCCCTTGCGGCAAGTACGGCGCTCAGGCGGTTCTCCATTTCCGGGTTGATGTCACGCGGAATAAACTCAGGGGCAACCTTCGGACGTGCCTGATATTTCAGTGAGAGTTTTACTGCCGGATACGGTCCGGGCAGGGTGACATAACAGGTCAAATCCGGCAGAGACTGAATGTCGGAAGGCACTGTTGCAAAGTTAGCGATGAGGCAGCCTTTTGTCTTATTCAAAGGCCTTACATTTCAAAAACTCTGCTTACCAGGCGCATTTCGCCCAGGGGATCACCATAATAAAATGCTGAGGCCTGGCCTTTGCGTAGTGCACGCATCACCTCAATACCTTTGATGGTGGCGTAAGCCGTCTTCATGGATTTAAATCCCAGCGTGGCGTTGATTATCCGTTTCAGTTTGCCATGATCGCATTCAATCACGTTGTTCCGGTACTTAATCTGTCGGTGTTCAACGTCAGACGGGCACCGGCCTTCGCGTTTGAGCAGAGCAAGCGCGCGACCATAGGCGGGCGCTTTATCCGTGTTGATGAATCGTGGGATCTGCCACTTCTTCACGTTGTTGAGGATTTTACCCAGAAACCGGTATGCAGCTTTGCTGTTACGACGGGAGGAGAGATAAAAATCGACAGTGCGGCCCCGGCTGTCGACGGCCCGGTACAGATACGCCCAGCGGCCATTGACCTTCACGTAGGTTTCATCCATGTGCCACGGGCAAAGATCGGAAGGGTTACGCCAGTACCAGCGCAGCCGTTTTTCCATTTCAGGCGCATAACGCTGAACCCAGCGGTAAATCGTGGAGTGATCGACATTCACTCCGCGTTCAGCCAGCATCTCCTGCAGCTCACGGTAACTGATGCCGTATTTGCAGTACCAGCGTACGGCCCACAGAATGATGTCACGCTGAAAATGCCGGCCTTTGAATGGGTTCATGTGCAGCTCCATCAGCAAAAGGGGATGATAAGTTTATCACCACCGACTATTTGCAACAGTGCCCCTGTGACACACACGAGAAAACAGGTAGATTGTGTGTGAGGGCAACTTTAACATAGCCTGCAGGTGTTAATTCAGGAGCATTGTTATCAGACCAAATATTTTTCATTCCATTAAATAGTCTTGTAGGGGATAAAATGAATTACGATGAAATAACGAAAATCACTGCAGAACGTATTAGCGACTACATGACTGAAGCGGTTAATACAGACTCTAAATCTGTTGCGGAAATGTTTCATAACGCTGCATGGGGAGTGCTATCATTGTGGTTTGAACTCGTCACAAAAATAGATCTGGATATACATAAAAAGAACAGGTATGCAAGTTATGATTTTAGAAGAAAAATCGAAATGCAGCATGAAGAGTTTCAGAAAATGACAGAGCGTGAGCAAGTGCCTTTATTGAAATTGCCTGAATAACAGAGACAGTGCAAACGATTATTTCATAATAACGATTATGTAATGACTGGTAAGAAAATAACTTGATTGAGTTCCCTTTATCCAGCCTGATAGTGGATAAAGGGAACTCAATAATAATTGAATTAATTTATTAGCTTCATCGCATTTTTTTTGGTCTCTTCATCACTTTTTTGCTCTTGTTGTGAAGAGGATTGAGTGACTATTGAAGAATTAAAATCGGCCATCTCTTTTGGAAATAGCGATCTCAATATATTCACGATATCTGAAAATGTGGTTTCTTTCGTCAGCAGCTCACATAAAAGGAAAGGGGTCCGGGGATCTTGTCTGTATAAGGCCAGACCTGCCGTCAGTGCGGCCCGGTTAAGGCGGCTTCGTTCCCCTTGCGGGATACTGTCCAGTGTATCACAAACAATTTTATCTGTTTGATTTACATCTGGATTTAGTTTGAAGGCAATGGTTCTGCGCTTGTCCATCATTAATTACCTATGAGATACATACCGTTAACTAAATCATATTGAGAGTTATTGGTTTTGAAAAAACGTTCATCACGAATCTGTGTGTGTTTTTTTACTGCATCGCATATTAATTCTGCGCCACCGCCTATAACCATAACATGAGTATAACCAGAAAATTCATTGAGCGTATTTAATACACGTTGCTCAAGTTTACGAAGTGCTTCATTCATTGCTTCGGTGACTATTGATATTTTGTTCTCATCATTAATTCGTTGCTTCAGATAGTTATTATCTTTTCTGTGAATGATTATATCGTCAGCAAGATAGCTACTTCCTTTTGTTCTCGCAAGAGAAAGGGCATCTTTTACTGCAGATGTAACCAGAGAGACACCAAGAGATGAGTCTCCGTATATTTTACTGATCCCCGATAATTTCCCCATTACCTGAGAAATATCTAATGTGGTGCCCCCGAGATCTATAATTAATAAAGAATCTAACTCATCCAGTTCTTGTAGAACTTCATAACCTGCCGGTATAGATTCAGGCATGACTTTTACATCTTTTATTGTGAATGTATCCCCGCCATTTAATGTAATTTTTTTCCGGAAGTTTGCTTTCTTACGCTCAATATTTTCCGTATTGGGTTGGTTATTTCTGTCGTAATACTCTGTCAGAGGAAGTGTGCAAACAATATCCACTTCGCTTACCGGCAGACCACTGGTCAGTAAGGCGTGATGCACTGCAACGACATTAACGTCGCTGTATTGCCATGCGATATTGGTTGTGACTACAGCATCCGGGCTGATTGGATCAAATGAATACTGTTCGCCGTTCAGTGTGTAGTTAAAGACCTTTTTATCACCAAAAGAGACTGCCCACTCGCGTTTGAAGCTGTTCGGGCTAATGTGCTGTTTAATTGTTCCGTCGCTTTCCTGCCACTGTAGTTTGATGTTTGTTGAACCGTCATCAATGAATACCAACATTTATAAAACTCCTTATGGTGTTTTTTTGGTGTGTGTTTGGGTATGTTTTGGGTTTTAAGTGGGTTTGTTTGTCAAGTTTACCCCATTTCAACCATCAATCAATGATTATTTGTCTTGTTTTGGTGTTTTATTGGGTTGGGTATGGGTTGTTTTTGGGTTTTGTTTGGCGGGTAACAAAAGATGTCGCCGGGCTCCTCTTTTTACTGCGCCGGCTGACGCGGCGCGGCAGGAACGCTGCCTGTGGTCAGTGTCCCGCGTCCGGCCGGGCACGGGACGGGCGCTTTTACCGCTCCCGGCTGGCGTTGGTGACAGTGTACGCCAGCCCGTCGCCCTTTTCTGATGAACGCCCTTCAAGCCGCTTTCGCGGCATATCCTCGCCGTCAAAAAGACGACGGCTGCGGTATTCCACGGTCGGCCTGACCCGTTACCGGACGCGGTGAACAGCCCACAGGCAGCGGGGAACGGGCACCACAGGGGTGCCCTCCCGGTGCCCTCTGTAAGAGAAGGAGTGCTGTTATGTCCCGTTTTATCCTGGGTGACTGCGTGCGTGTTATGGCCACGTTTCCGGGCAATGCTGTCGATTTCATCCTCACCGACCCGCCGTATCTCGTCGGTTTCCGTGACCGTTCCGGGCGCACCATCGCCGGCGATAAAACCGATGAATGGCTGCAACCAGCCTGTAATGAAATGTACCGCGTACTCAAAAAAGACGCGTTAATGGTGAGCTTCTATGGCTGGAACCGCGTCGATCGCTTTATGGCCGCCTGGAAAAATGCGGGATTCAGCGTTGTTGGTCACCTGGTCTTCACCAAAAACTACACATCGAAGGCCGCATATGTGGGCTATCGCCACGAATGTGCCTACATCCTGGCAAAAGGCCGTCCACGTCTGCCACAAAACCCGCTGCCGGACGTGCTGGGCTGGAAATATTCGGGCAATCGCCATCACCCGACGGAAAAGCCCGTTACCAGCCTGCAACCGCTGATTGAGAGCTTCACACACCCGAACGCAATTGTGCTGGACCCGTTTGCAGGCAGCGGCTCAACCTGCGTCGCCGCCCTCCAGTCCGGACGCCGGTATATCGGTATCGAGCTGCTTGAGCAGTATCACCGTGCCGGGCAGCAACGCCTTGCCGCCGTGCAACGGGCCATGCAGCAGGGGGCCGCGAATGATGACTGGTTTATGCCGGAGGCTGCGTAAATGAACTATGCAGGACACGAAAAACTGCGCGCCGAAGTGGCGGAGGTGGCCAATGCCATGTGCGACCTGCGTACAACCATGAATGAGATGGAGCAGCGGTACAGCTTTAATGCCGACACCCTGCCGGAACGTCTGGTGCGTCAGACGCTGTTTCGCGCAAACCGCCTCCTGATGGAGGCATATACCGAAATTCTGGAACTGGAAGCGTGCTTTAAAGATTGAGAAGGAGACGAGAATGTACGGAACATGCGAAACGCTATGCCGGGAGCTGGCAGTAAAGTATCCGGGAGACATGCCGCTGATGCTGGTTATCTGGTCCCCGGAAGAGATTCAGGCACTGGCTGACGGTATGGAAATTTCTCTGACCGGTCATGAAATCAGGACCGTCCTGGCACGCCTGGAGGACATCCCGGAAGACCAGCGGATTGAGTCCGGTATTTCTTCCGCTGCGGTGATGGAGATTATCCGCAACGAGAGCGAAAACCGCCTGGTGACCGTCCCTGCTGAACTGCTGGCGTCCCTGATTCAGACCGCTGAACAGGCATTGTGGAAACGTGAATGGGCCGCCCGGGATCATGGCCTCGCCGTCCCGGAATGCGTCACCCGCCGTCAGGAGGTGGTTAATCAGGCCCGCACCCTGCTGAAAAACAACACACACGAAAACGACTGATGTTATCGCCGCCTGCCCTGCGGGCGGCGATACAGGGAGAACGCTTAATCATGAACGAAAACAGCACGCTGAACGCACTGATTTGTCGTCACGCCCGCAACCTGCTGCTGGCGCAGGGCTGGCCGGAAGAGACGGATGTTGACCAGCGTAACCCGAAGTATCCGGGCTGGATCAGCATTTATGTTCTGCTGGATGCGCCCCGGCTGGCGACGTTACTTATCAACCGTCACGGCGGCGTACTGCCGCCGCTCCTGGCCTCCGCCATTCAGAAACTGACCGGAACCGGGGCGGAACTGGTACTGTCCGGCAGTCAGTGGCAGTCGCTGCCGGTACTTCCGGCAGACGGAACGCAGGTGTCTTTCCCGTATGCCGGAGAATGGCTGACCGAAGACGAAATCAGGGCTGTACTTGCGGCGGTGCGCGATGCGGTACGCAGTGTCAGTTGCCGGGTGGCAGAAGATGCGCGGCGTATCCGGGCGGCGCTGACCACCACCGGTCAGACGTTGCTGACTCGCCAGACGCGCCGCTTTCGTCTGGTTGTGAAGGAAAGCGATCACCCCTGCTGGCTCGATGAAGATGACGAAAACCTGCCCGTGGTGCTCGATGCCATCGTGAACCGGGGAGCACGTTTTTCGTCGGTGGAAATGTACCTGGTCAGCGATTGTATTGAGCATATCCTGTCCAGTGGGCTGGCCTGCGATGTGCTGCGTATACCGGATGAACCGCCCCGCCGCTGGTTTGACCGTGGTGTTCTGCGGGAGGTGGTCCGGGAAGCCCGGGCCGAAATCCGCAGCATGGCGGATGCCCTGGCAAAAATCCGGAAATGATGACGTTGGCGGGGTAAATCCCCGCCTTTTTCCTGCCGGTCCCCGGACAGAGCACAAAGGAAGTCGCCGCCGGCTCCGCTTTACCCGGCCATGCGGGGCATGGCCTTGTGGGTTTTCAGTTATGTGGCCTCAGCGTCGTGTGCGGGCTGTGCCGTGCCTCCATCGTAGCCGGGCTGGCAGGGATGCAAGGGTACGCTTCGCCGCTGCGGTCACCCGGTCCCTCCTTCCCGTCTGCCGTGATTTTCCGGTCGTTCACCCGCTCAGATTTCGCGGTCTCACCCTCCAACTCCCGCCAGCCGTGTGCGTCAGGCTGCGGCTTCCCTTGCGCCCTGTGCATCCCCGCCTTATCGCCCGGCTTTTATGGAGGCACGGCACCGCCCGGTGTCGCGGAATATGTGAACAACGGAGGAAAACATCATGCAATATGCGAAACCTGTCACTCTGAACGTTGAAGAGTGCGACCGTCTCTCCTTTCTACCGTATCTGTTTGGCAACGATTTTCTGTATGCCGAGGCGTATGTGTACGCGCTGGCGCAAAAAATGATGCCGGAATATCAGGGAGGCTTCTGGCACTTCATCCGCCTGCCGGACGGTGGCGGTTACATGATGCCGGATGGCGACCGTTTCCACATGGTGAACGGTGCAAACTGGTTTGACCGTACCGTGAGTGCTGATGCCGCAGGCATCATTCTGACTTCCCTTGTGATTAACCGCCAGTTGTGGCTGTACCACGACAGCGGGGATGCAGGACTGACCCAGCTTTACCGGATGCGCGATGCGCAGTTGTGGCGTCACATCGAATTTCACCCCGAATGCAACGCGATTTACGCGGCACTGGACTGATTAACGGACGGGGCGGCAATGCCGCCCCTGTAAAGGAGACGAGAACATGTACTGTACTGTTAAAGAAATTATCCGCGAAGTGCTGAACACAGACGTGCCGGACAGTGAATGCGTTTTTGCCGTGGTGCTGACCCGTGGGGATGTGCGTCACATAGCCCAGGACTGGAGTCTGACAGACGATGAGCTGGAAACCGTCATGCAGCGACTGGACGATGCCTTTGCGCATGGTGCGGATGTCAGCATTGTTCACGACGTTGTTCGTGAGCTGATGGAAGAAAAGCGCGCCAGCCGTCAGGTGACAGTTCCGGCGGTGATGCTGGAAAAAGTGATGGCGCTGGCAGGCAGTGAAATGAAGCGCCTGTATGCCGTCGGGAGCGAGAACGGGGGCGACGGTGACGCATTCGTCAGGGAAGAACGCGAAGCAATGGACGTTGTGTTACAGGCGCTGGACGGGGAGCACATGTCATGAATATCAGCACAGAAACCCGCGAAATTCTGCGCAATTACAAAGCCGTGATTAATGCGCGGCGTCGTGAAATGGGGCAGAAACCGCTCACCACTGCGCAGATTGTTGATGAAATCTGCGATTTTGTGGCGAATCAGCAGGCTGTATTCCTCGGCGGTCACTACATCCTTCAGGGCAGCATAAACAGGTGATACAGGGGCAGGCGGTGGAGGCCGCCTGTCAGCCCGCGCGAAAACCCCTGGCAGGCTGACGCCTGCCGGAAGGGAAGCGGGCCACGCTGGCGCGTCGCCCGTTACCCTTCCCGTCTGTGATGTGTCTGACTCAGGAGTGTTTCTTTCTTATGTTATGGAACTGTTCCTGATGTTGTTGTTCCTTTATCTACTGCTCTGATTCTGACTACTGCAGTGTTGTTCTGTCTGCCGGGTCGGGTAGCAGCGGCACATTGCTGCGCCGCCGCCCCCTAAGAACGGAGCGTGCGAGTTTCCCCGCACTCCGCTCAAGCCTTTATAAGTGCTTTCGGTGAGCACCGGCTTCCCTGCTGTGTAACTGTCGGTGGCAGTTCGGATGTAACAACTCGAGATTGGTCAGTTCGTCACTGCCGCCCATAACTTTCCTGATCCGGTGATGTATATTCCATCCGGTCTGGTTGGTTATGGGTTGTCCGCACTGCGGACAGTGTTTCCCCTGCCTCTTCCAGAGTTGAACTACTGTCTTCATCTTCTTTGATTTGCCTTTCCAGATTAGATCCAGACGACGTTCAAAGTAGATTTCCATTCCGGGGGTGTATGGTGTTGCTTCGCCTTTGATTTTTATATGGCGCTTTATCGGTGTTTCCATTGCCCGGAAGAGAGTCAGAATTTTCCCTTCCGGGGTTATGGCTTTAAAGATCCAGCGCCTGCCTTCAAAGGAGAAGTATCGTCCGGCGATCCACCGCAATCCTTTTCGGGGGTGCCTTCTTACACACCATCGCCATATAGCTCGCCAGATTTGGGTGTCGACATAATTAAATGTTTCTTTCGCCACGACGTGTCGGTGATAGGTAGCCCATCCCCGGATTACCGGGTTTAGCTGGCCTATCAGTTTCCATGCCGGGAGCGTCGGATTGCGTTTAATTATTTCTCTGACTTTACAGAGGAAGTTCTTCAGGTTTTTCTTCGACGGTTTAATCAGCATTTTACCGTTGTACTTCCTGACGTTCTGCCCTAAAAAGTCGAAGCCTTTATCTATATGTGTAATCGCGGTTTTTTCTTCCGACAGTTCCAGCCCTCGTTCGCGCATGAAAGCTGCAATCAGTGGTCTGACCTCATTTTCCAGCAATTCACGGGAGCTGCCTGAACAGATGAAATCATCAGCATATCTCACATAATTCACCTGGTGCTTTGCACTGTGATAACCACTTTTCCTGAACGTTTGCATCAGTTCCTTCTCCAGTCCGTCCAGAGCCATGTTGGCGAGAACAGGGGATATGATGCCTCCCTGCGGTGTCCCGCTGTTCGTATGGTTAAACACGCCTCTTTCCATGTAACCTGCTTTCAACCATTTTTTAAGCAGTCTCCTGTCCATCGGAATATGGGAAAGCAGCCAGTCATGGCTGATGTTATCGAAACACCCTTTAATATCGCCCTCCAGTATCCATTTGGGCGATACTTTCTGGCTCATCCGCAGAAAAATGGACTCAATGGCGTCATGCGTGCTGCGCATTGGTCTGAAACCATAGCTGTTATGGTCAGCAGTGGTCTCGGATACGGGTTCCAGAGCCAGCAGCCACAGTGCCTGCATGGCCCGGTCCCTCATTGTGGGTATGCCCAGCGGTCGCGTTTTGCCGTTTGATTTTGGGATATGTATTCGCCGTAGTGGCTGTGGCCTGTAACCACACAGATTCAGGCTGCATATTCCTTCCCATTTCTCCTTCGGTGTGTGCCATATTTTTCCGTCAATACCGGGTGTCCTTTTACCGGTATTTTCAGTTACACGCCTGACAGCCACGGCTTTGCCGGAGAATGAGCGGGTGAGGATGCGCTGTAGTTCTCTGACCTGCCGCCATTGTTGCTGTCGGGTTGCCTTTGCAATCCGTAACTGTAGCTTTCGCACCCGGGCATGGCATGCTTTCCAGTCTATGGTGTGCCAGCCTGTCGGGTGGGGTATCGTGGACACACTGATGTGTGTATTCATCTCGCTGATATCCTTTTGACTGCTTTACAGCTTTTCATGCAATTAAAGACCAGACGGAAGTCTGCCCGCTTTCGCGTCGGGGAACCTGCCCCGTATCCCGGTCATTACAACCGGGCATTTGCTTTTTCCGTCCTCCTCTGCCCGCACCGCCTACAGTGTTCCTTACGGTTCACCTGCCTGTAAGGCAGCGATACGGGTTTACCAGGTTCCGCTTAACATACAGAGGGTCAGGGCGGGTTCTGTCTCTTCACCGGGGGTCTCTGCGCCCATGTGCTCCCTGTGCGCGAGGTAGCAACCGGACCCCGTACCTTTTGGTTCAGGCCTGTCAGCATCTTTGGCCTGTTGCCGATAACGGTGTTTATCAACAGTTCACATGTGTTAACCCTTCTGACCAGCCTTGCTCTCCTGCCACATGATGCTTGCAGCAAGGTAAAGCCCCTCACGGGGCTTTACCCGGGCTGACGCCCGGCTCTCGTTGTCCCGGGAGCTTCAGACCCCGCCGTTGCCGGCAGCGCCTGTCCCGGTAGGCTACAGCTAATGGGATAGCTGGTTTTATCAATGTAAAACAATACGTTAAGCGACTTCCTGTCGCACGCGCACCTTCGGCTCCCGGCTGCCTGGCGGCATCCGGTCGTCAGGCCCGACTCCGACAGGCAGCTGCTGGCGCACCTGCCAGTCTCCGCCGAACCCGCTGGCGCGGTTTCGGGCTGCCGCTACGGTCCGATGCGTGAAAACCCCTGGCTTGCAGCGACCGTTCCGGTCGCGCCGCCTCTGTCGCGCCGTGGCCTGCGCTCCCGGCATCCCGGCAAAAGGCCGCCGGGATGTAAGGGGCAACGCCGTTTCGCGCACGCGCTCTCCGTCGTTGCGGCGGGCCCCTGCTCATTGCCTGCCGGGTGCCACACACCCGTATGAGTCCCTGTCGCCGGGGGCATAGACAGCCACAACCTGCCGCACTGACTGTCCAGGGTAAATGAACAGCCCACAAAATTTTTTACCCAAAAACCGGTAAAAAATTTTGCGTTCTGCCCAGGACAGGTGCGTCAGGCCGTGGCAGTGATGCCCCTTGCGGCGAAGGTTCTCAAACGGGTGAAGTTCATACCACAGGGAATACAGCAGCAGGTTCCCGCGAAACGTCAAAACCGCGGCTCCCGAAACTCAACGGGTGATGTTCTTTAAAAATCAGGATTTATTTCAGGCTCCGGCAATACGCATTTATTTGTTCTGTCAGTCATCCGGCTGGCAGGTAATGAGAACGCAGGAACAGAAGGAGGAAAACACCGGAGAACGTCAGACGCAGATATGAAAAAAGCAGGCCGGGGAGGACCTGCTTAATCCACACCGCAAAAACTGTTCGAGCAGTTTCTGCGGTTCCATTCAACAGTCATAAGGAGTTTCATTTATGACGGTAAGTATTGTTTCACCTTCCGCAGCGGCTGTAAAGCCCCGCCGTCATCCCCGTTTCAGACGCGAAGACATCCCCGCGCCGGAAATTGACCCCGTGCTGAAAGCCTTCGGGCGACACATTGCCCGGAGTTTTCACCGGGGACGTGGTGTACACATCCCCGCCATGAAAAATACGGCTTTCGGGCAGGTGCTCCGCACACTCGAACTGAAACGCGCTTTTAACTGATGAGGTGAGCCGCCCCGCGAGGGGCGGCAACAGACGGAAGGAGAACATTTTATGACATTAGCTGCAATCACCATGACCGCCCCGGAAGCCGCCAGCCCTGTGCAGATGTACCGCGCGACCTACTCACCGGATGACAACAAACTGCGCCTGTATGCCGCGTCACGTCTTGACCCGGAGACGTATAAAAAAGTGCATGATGCCGGTTTCCGCTGGGCACCCAGACAGGCGCTGTTTGTCGCGCCAGCCTGGACACCGGGCCGGGAAGACGTGCTCCTCTCACTTGCCGGAGAGATTGAGGATGAAGACAGCACGCTCGCTGAACGTCAGGAAGCACGGGCGGAGCGGTTTACCGGATACAGCGGAAAGCGGGCCAGTGAATCCGCACAGGCACTTGATGAAGTGGAAAGACTGGCCGCGATGATCCCGCCCGGTCAGCCCATTCTTGTGGGGCATCACAGCGAACGCCGCGCCCGTCGTGATGCGCAGCGTATTGAAAACGGCATGAAACGTGCCGTGATGCTCTTTGAACGTGCGGAATACTGGGAAGAACGGGCGCGGTCGGCACTGCTTCACGCGAAGTATAAAGAACGCCCGGACGTTCGCTGGCGTCGTATCAAAAAAATCGAAGCTGATTTGCGCAAGGCTGAAAAGACCATCGCACAGTCGCAGAAATATCTGACGATGTGGCGGGCTGAATCGCTGGATCTGAATATGGCAAAACTCATCAGCAGTCATGACCATATCAGCGCCTGTTTCCCGCTGGATACGTATCCGCGCCCGGCAGAAAAAAGCCAGTATGAAGGGAGCCGGTCGTTATGGTCGGCCCTGGATGATGACATCATCACCACGGAGCAGGCCCGCGAAATTGCGATCCGCTGTCATGAACGGCAGATTCAGCATCAGCAACGCTGGGTTAACCACTATCAGAACCGCCTGATCTATGAGCGTGCCATGCTGGACGAAAGCGGCGGCGTGGTTACCCGGACACAGGATTTTGAGCCGGGCGGACAGGTTTTCAGCCGGGGCGAGTGGCTGACTATCATCCGCGTGAACAAAAGCAACGGGGCGGTGAGTTCAGTCACAACGCCAAATTACAGTTTTCTCGGGTACAGCGGCACGATGAAAGTGACGCCCGATCGCATCACGGACTACAAAGCACCATCGGCAGAAGAGGCTGCCGTCGCCAGTCAGGCCGCGAAGCGTCCGCCGGTAGTCAACTATCCGGGGGAAGGTTTCCGGGAAATGACAAAGGCGCAGTGGGCCGCCCTGCCCCGGGACTGTAAGGCCGTGCGCAGTGTGGAAGAAGCAGAAGACCACGGGGCATACCGCTACCGCCGCACAATGGACAATAATTTCCGTCTGGTGAATGTGTATATCACCGACATGAAAATCACGGAAATCCCACAGAAATAAGGTATATCCCCCCGGGAAATCCCCGGGGGATGACGGAGATAATGATATGCACAGTCAGTTAAGAGAACGTATCCGGCTGATGCGCGCAAGGCTGGATAACGCCGCGCCGGTTGCTGAAATCCGGGCTGAATCTCAGCTTTTTGTGAGTCCTGCCCCGATCTGTGATCGCCTGGTGACGCTGGCGGAAATCAGCAACCGTGATCACATTCTGGAACCCTCTGCCGGCACCGGGGCCATACTGCGGGCGATTCGGGATACCGCGCCGGAGGCCATGTGTGATGCGGTGGAGATTAACAGCGGGCTGGTCCGGTATCTGCGGGAAAATTTTAACGGTGTCAGGGTACAGTGTGGCGACTTCATGGAATGGCAGCCGGTGCAGTATTACAGCCGGATCATTATGAATCCGCCGTTCAGTCACGGGCAGGATATCCGGCATATCCTGCGGGCTTTTTCCCTGTTGCGTCCGGGGGGCGTTCTGGTTGCCGTCTGTCTCAACGGGCCACGCCAGCAGGAGAAGCTGTTACCGTTTTCTGACGTCCGCGAGGAGCTGCCGCGCGGCACGTTTGCTTATACCGATGTCCCGACGATGATTATTCGTTTGCGTGCCTGATGACACAGGGCTGGCGGGAGGATAAATGCCCGTCTGTCCGCGCCGGGAAAAAACCGCGCGCCGGTGGCGCTGAAAGGGGCCGCGCTCACGCGCCGCCCCTTTCATTACGCGGACGTTCTGATGGGGGCTTCTGTCTTTTCAGACCTGTCATTTGTCTGTTACTGATGATGTTGTTGTTCCTGCTACTGCTACTGCTACTGCTACTGCTACTGCTACTGCTACTGCTACTGTTCTTCTTTTTTCTACTGCCCTGATTATTGTCTGTTTTGTTGTTCTCCTGCTTATGCCTTTTCCGGGCGTCCCCCTGGCGGGGCGGGCTGTCGTGAACGGAGCCAGCGAAGCTGTCTCCGCCCTGGCGGGCTTCCATCCCTGACGCAAAAACCCGGGTTTGCAGCGACCGGAACGGTCGCGCCACCCTTGTCGCGCCGTGGCCTGCGCTCCCGGCATCCCGGCAAAAGACGCCGGGATGTAAGGAGCAACGCCGTTTCGCAAACCGCGCTTCACGTCGTTGCGGCGGGTCCCTGCCCGTTGTTCTGTCCGGTGCCATTCACCTGTTTAAGCCCCTGTCGCCGGGGGCATAGACAGCCACAACCTGCCGCACTGACTGTCCAGGGTAAATGAACAGCCCACAAAATTTTTTACCCAAAACCCGGTAAAAAATTTTGCGTTCTGCCCAGGACAGGTGCGTCAGGCCGTGGCAGTGATGCCCCTTGCGGCGAAGGTTCTCAAACAGGTGATGGTGAATACCGGAGGGAACAAAAGGCAGGTCCCCGCAAAACGTCAAAACCGCGGCTCCCGAAACTCAACAGATGATGGGGGCTGAAAACATCAACAGAAGGAGACACATCATGGCAGTTCGTGGCATTAACAAGGTCATTCTTGTCGGTCGTCTGGGAAAAGATCCGGAAGTCCGTTACATCCCCAACGGGGGCGCAGTGGCAAACCTGCAGGTGGCCACGTCAGAAACCTGGCGCGACAAACAGACGGGGGAAATGAAGGAGCAGACGGAATGGCACCGCGTGGTGCTGTTCGGCAAGCTCGCGGAAGTGGCAGGTGAATATCTGCGTAAGGGGGCGCAGGTCTACATTGAAGGCCAGCTTCGCACCCGTAGCTGGGAAGATAACGGTATTACCCGTTACGTCACCGAAATCCTTGTTAAAACCACGGGCACCATGCAGATGCTGGGGAGTGCACCACAGCAGAACGCTCAGGTGCAACCGCAGCCTCAGCAGAATGGTCAGTCACAGAGTGCTGACGCGACGAAAAAAGGGAGCGCGAAAACGAAAGGCCGTGGACGTAAGGCTGCGCAGCCGGAGCCTCAGCCGCAACCACCGGAGGGGGAGGATTACGGGTTTTCAGACGATATCCCGTTCTGACTGGCCTGACTGTGATAACCGCCCCGTCCTGCGCGGGGCATCACCGGAGATATGAGGATGAGCGAATATTTCAGAATACTTCAGGGACTGCCTGACGGTCCTTTTACCCGCAAACAGGCCGAAGCCGTTGCCGCACAGTACCGGAACGTCTTTATCGAGGATGACCACGGCGAACAGTTTCGCCTGGTTGTCCGTAATAACGGAACAATGGTCTGGCGTACCTGGAATTTTGAGGACGGTGCCGGGTACTGGATGAACCATGTCATCCGTGATTTCGGGATCCTTAAGTAAGAGAGGTGCCGGACGGGGATCACGTCCGGCAGACATTAACTACACAATAAGGGGATAGTCATGTCAGTAACAAAGTCTGAACCAAAATCTACCCGTAAAGCAAGCCGTAAACCTGCAAAAACGCAGGAAACTGTCCTGTCTGCCCTGCTGGCGCAGACGGAGGAAGTGAGCGTGCCGCTGGCCTCGCTGATTAAGTCACCACTGAATGTGCGCACGGTGCCGTATTCTGCGGAGTCCGTCAGCGAACTGGCTGATTCCATTAAGGGGGTCGGCCTGCTGCAGAATCTGGTTGTTCATGCCCTGCCAGGTGACCGCCACGGTGTCGCCGCAGGTGGTCGCCGACTGGCAGCACTCAACATGCTGGCAGAGCGTGGCATCATTCCGGCTGACTGGCCTGTCCGCGTGAAAATTATTTCGCAGGAACTGGCGACGGCCGCATCGATGACCGAGAACGGTCATCGTCGGGATATGCACCCAGCCGAACAGATTGCCGGATTCTGTGCAATGGCGCAGGAAGGCAAAACACCTGCACAAATCGGTGATTTGCTGGGCTATTCACCCCGCCACGTTCAGCGAATGCTGAAACTGGCTGACCTTGCGCCTGTCATCCTCGATGCGCTGGCAGAAGACCTCATCACCACCGAGCACTGTCAGGCGCTGGCGCTGGAGAACGACACCGCGCGTCAGGTGCAGGTGTTTGAAGCCGCCTGTCAGTCGGGATGGGGCGGTAAACCGGAAGTACAGACCATTCGTCGTCTGGTGACCGAAAGTGAAGTGGCGGTGGCAGGGAACAGTAAATTCCGCTTCGTGGGGGCTGATGCCTTCTCGCCAGATGAACTGCGCACTGACCTGTTCAGCGACGACGAGGGTGGCTATGTGGACTGCGTGGCGCTCGATGCCGCCCTGCTGGAAAAACTCCAGGCTGTTGCTGAACACCTTCGGGAAGCCGAAGGCTGGGGATGGTGCGCCGGACGCATGGAGCCTGTCGGTGAGTGCCGTGAGGATGCCGGAACATACCGCTGTCTGCCGGAGCCGGAAGCGGTGCTGACGGAGGCGGAAGAAGAACGTCTGAACGAACTGATGACGCGTTACGACGCGCTGGAAAACCAGTGTGAGGAATCTGACCTGCTGGAAGCAGAAATGAAGCTGATGCGCTGCATGGCGAAGGTCAGGGCGTGGACGCCGGAGATGCGTGCCGGAAGCGGTGTGGTGGTGTCCTGGCGTTATGGCAACGTGTGTGTCCAGCGTGGTGTGCAGTTGCGCAGCGAGGATGATGCGGCTGACGACGCTGACCGCACGGAACAGGTGCAGGAGAAAGCGCCCGTGGAGGAAATCAGTCTGCCACTGCTGACGAAAATGTCTTCCGAACGCACGCTGGCAGTCCAGGCAGCACTGATGCAGCAACCGGACAAATCTCTGGCACTGCTGGCATGGACGCTCTGCCCTGATGAATCCCCTAATGATTTTTACCAAAATCATTAGGGGATTCATCAGCGCTCTGCCTGAATGTGTTTGGCAGCGGAGCGTACAGTAAACCAGCACAAATCAGCCTGGAATGTAAACATTATTCGCTGACCAGCGATGCGCCATCGGGGAAGGACGGTGCCGCAT
This sequence comes from Klebsiella sp. P1954, assembly GCF_018199955.1. Classification (NCBI taxonomy): domain Bacteria; kingdom Pseudomonadati; phylum Pseudomonadota; class Gammaproteobacteria; order Enterobacterales; family Enterobacteriaceae; genus Klebsiella; species Klebsiella sp. P1954. The sequence continues at coordinate 54,855 of NZ_CP073376.1, forward strand.
TCCTGGCGCTGATGGCAGAAAAAGCCCGTCTTGCAGCCCTGTTACCGGAGGGATGGTCACGGGATATGACGACATTCCTGTCACTCAGCCAGGAGGTACTGTTATCCCTGCTCAGTTTCTGCACCGCGTGCAGCATCCACGGCGTTCAGACCCGCGAGCATGGTCACACGTCACGCAGTCCGCTGGACTCGCTGGAGAGCGCTATCGGATTCCACATGCGCGACTGGTGGCAGCCGACGAAAGCAAACTTCTTCGGACACCTGCAAAAGCCGCAGATTATCGATGCCCTGAATGATGCCGGACTGTCCGGTGCTGCGCGGGACGCGGAGAAAATGAAGAAAGGCGATGCCGCTGAACATGCAGAGTTCCACATGAAAGACAACCGCTGGGTGCCTGGCTGGATGTGTACACCACGTCCACAGGCAGAGACGGAAACCACGGAGTACCGTGACGACCAGGCAGAAGCCGCCTGACCGCCAGTCATAAACCATTTATCACGCCGCCCTGCCGGAGACGGGGCGGCAGCAAGGGAGATACCGTGATGAAAACTGAACTGACCCTGAATGTATTACAGACCATGAGCGCACAGGAATATGAAGATATCCGGGCTGCCGGAAGTGATGAACGTCGTGAACTCACACATGCCGTGATGCGGGAGCTGGATGCGCCGGATAACTGGACGATGAACGGCGAGTATGGCAGCGAGTTCGGCGGCTTTTTCCCCGTCCAGGTCCGTTTCACGCCTGCCCACGAACGTTTTCACCTGGCGTTATGTTCACCGGGCGATGTCTCTCAGGTCTGGGTGCTGGTTCTGGTGAATGCCGGTGGTGAGCCGTTTGCGGTGGTTCAGGTACAGCGGCGGTTTGCACCGGAAGCCGTCAGCCATTCACTGGCACTGGCGGCGTCACTGGACGCGCAGGGGTACAGCGTCAGTGACATCATCCATATCCTGATGGCGGAAGGAGGTCAGGC